>JARXAV010000241.1 GCA_029865665.1 Flectobacillus sp.
GTAACGGTTGACGAACCTTCTATCATTGATGCCATTTCGATTTTGAGAGGGATTAAGGAAAAATACGAACTTCATCACGGGGTACGTATTCAAGATGATGCCGTAATTGCGGCGGTAGAACTTTCTACCCGCTATATTTCAGATCGCTTCTTACCTGATAAAGCCATTGACTTAATGGATGAAGCTGCCGCAAAAATGCGTATGGAAATCGACTCTGTCCCTGAAGAAATCGATGCTCTTCAACGTAAAATCATGCAGTTAGAAATTGAGCGAGAAGCCATCAGACGAGAAAACAACAAGGAACGTGAAGGCATCATTAGCCGTGACTTAGCAGAGTTGAACGATAAGAAAAACGAATTAATGGCCAAATGGCAAGCTGAAAAGGCGGTTTTGGACAATGTTCGTAAGGAAAAAGAAGCGATTGATAAGTTAAAAATAGAGGCTGAACAAGCCGAACGAGCAGGCGATTATGGTAAAGTAGCTGAAATCCGTTATGGTAAGTTAGTAGAAGCTCAACAACGTTTGGCTCAGATGCAGAACGACCAGCACAGCGAACAACCAACAATGTTACAGGAGGAAGTTACGGCTGAAAACATTGCGGAGGTGGTCGCTAAATGGACTGGTGTGCCTGTATCGAAAATGATGCGTGCCGAACAGGAAAAACTACTCCATCTGGAAAGTGAGTTAGGTAAACGAGTAGCTGGACAAGAAGAAGCAATTGAATTAATTTCAGATGCTGTTCGTCGCTCAAGAGCAGGGATGCAAGACCCTAAACGCCCCATTGGTTCATTTATTTTCTTGGGAACAACAGGGGTCGGAAAGACTGAATTAGCGAAGGCCTTGGCAGAATATTTATTCAACGACGAAAATGCCATGGTTAGAATTGATATGTCTGAGTTCCAAGAACGCCATGCCGTAAGTCGCTTGATTGGTTCGCCTCCAGGCTATGTAGGGTATGACGAAGGTGGTCAGTTAACCGAAGCGGTTCGTCGCAAACCATATAGTGTCATCTTGCTAGACGAAATCGAAAAGGCTCACCCAGATGTTTGGAACATTTTGCTACAGGTGCTGGACGATGGTCGTTTGACAGATAACAAAGGACGTATTGCCAACTTCAAAAATACCATTATCATTATGACCTCCAACATTGGTAGTCATATCATCCAAGAAAAAATGGGTGAGATGGAAGGCTGGAACGACCAAATTGTGTTGGAAAAAGCCAAAGAAGAAGTAATGGTTTTATTGAAACAAGTTGTTCGTCCTGAGTTCTTAAACCGTGTGGATGAAATTGTGATGTTTGAACCGCTTTCTAAAAATAATTTACGTAAAATTATTGAAATTCAGTTCAAACAGATTCAAGAACGTTTACAAGAACAAGGCATCGTTCTGGAAGCAAGCGACGAAGCCTTAACCTTCTTAGCAGATGAAGGCTACGACCCAACGATGGGAGCTAGACCGTTGAAACGGGTATTACAAAGACGTATTTTGAACGAATTATCAAAACTAATCTTAGGGAACACCATCCAAAAAGATTCGGTAGTACTTATGGAGTTAGATAGCAATCAGCAATTACGTTTTGTAAACGTTGCCCCGAAGGAGGTGTAAAATCACTCAGTCAATAAGTAATGTCTTCCGTTAGTAGGTAACTCAAGTCTCCTACTAACGGAAGACATTCTATTTTTAGAAAACACATCCAAAATCACCTATAAATTCTTAATTTTATACTTCACAACAACAATGAAAACGACCATGAAAATACAATTCGCCTTTTTACTTTGTTTGATTTCTAGTTATGGTTTTACGCAAACGAAAGCAAACAAAATTCCCTTTGCTGGCTTATGGATGAACGAACGCTATGTCACTAGTATTCATACCGAACAATCCCCTTTCAAAGCTCAAAAGGTAGGAGAAATAAGTACGATTGAAATTTCAACCGTAAACGATACGGTTTCAATAGGTTGGAATTTTCATGAAGGAGAGACTTTGAAAATGACTAAAACAAAGAATGGCTACCAATTAAATCACCTAGAGTCATCACAAACGCCCCTTTCCATGCTCTATATTAGTCAAGAAAAAAAACTAAAAGTAGGAAAAGAATTTTTCGTTAAAGTCCCTTCAGCTACCACCGAAAACTTTTTAAATACCTTACTATTCAAAGGAAGTTATCAGTTGGGGAAACAAACGGTCACCTTTGCCTTAAACGGAAAACTTACAGGCTTGGGAAAAACGCTCTACTATCGTCCACAATTTGATTTTTTAGGAGGAGGCTTACAACAAGACGTAATGTCGATTAGTAATACGCCTGATTTTGAAAAATACACGGACTACTTATATACATTTAAGGGCAATATCCTGACTTTATATCAAGTCAACTGTTTAGAAGGCGATCCACAAACAAAAGAGTGTTACAAAGCCAAAAAAGGTAAAGAAGTCTATCGTTTTGTAAAAAAATAGACTCCTCGAAGAAGGACTATATTTGGCTAAATCTCATAAGCTTGTGTATATTTTTCATTATCTTTGTGTATAAATTGATGGAATTATGAGAACAAACATTGATATAAATGATGATTTAATGGCAAAAGCGATGATTGCTACAGGCTTAAAAACTAAAAAAGCGGTCATCGAAAAAGCCTTGAGTGATTTGTATTACTACTACTTAATACAAGAAATGGAGTCTTTAAGAGGAGAAAATGCTTGGGAAGGTGATTTAGACGATATGAGAACTAATAAAGAAAGGTAGCATGATTTTATTCGATACCTCCGTATGGATTGATTATCTCAACAAAAAACAAACAGCTCAAGTAACGGTTCTGGAAGATTTATTTGCCATTAGAGCAAGGGTTTATATCACTCCTACCATTGTACAAGAAGTATTGCAAGGAATTTCAAACCAAAAACGATTTGAAATTACCTCGAAAGTGCTGATGGCTCAGCAAATGTTGGTAATGAACCCCATTGAAGCGGCTCTTGGTGCAGCTAATTTATACCGTTCGCTACGCCAAAAAGGCGTAACGATTCGGAAAGCCAATGATTGTTTGATAGCGGCTTATGCCATCCACTTTTCCATTGAAATATGCCATAACTATGTTGACTTCGACCAGATTGCTCAACATTCTTCTTTGAAAACGACTCCATTGTAATGACCAAGTTTCTGATTCTTCGCTTTTCGTCCATTGGTGACATCGTTCTGACAACACCCGTAATTCGTTGTCTAAAAGAACAATACCCCAATGCCGAAGTCCATTATGCGACCAAAAAGTCGTTCAAAACGCTTGTTGAAAACAATCCGCACATCGACAAGTTTCACTTATTAGAAGATAATCTTAATGATTTGATAAAGTCATTACAGGCAGAGAAGTTCGATTATGTCATAGATTTACACAATAACCTCCGCACTCGTATCATAAAATTACGTTTGGGTAAAAAAGCGTTTACATTCGATAAGCTGAATTTCCAGAAGTGGGTCTTGGTCAAATTCAAGAAAAATCTAATGCCTGATGTACACATTGTAGATAGATACATGGATACACTCAAGTCGCTAGGTATCAAAAATGATAACAAAGGCTTGGATTATTTTATTCCTGAACGAGACGAAATGCCCATGTCTTGGTTACCCGAAAACGTTAGGAAAGGTTATGCTGTTTATGCCATTGGCGGACAGCATGAAACGAAGAAAATGCCTTTTCCAAAAATGGTTGAACTGTGCAAAACGATCCAACTACCTTTGGTACTTATTGGAGGCAAGGAAGACAGCGAAATGGCCGAACGATTGGTAAATCACTATAAAGGGGTTAAACATATACTGAATCTCTGTGGTAAATGTAATTTAAACCAATCGGCTTCGATTATTAAATCTTCGTTCATGGTTTATACACACGATACGGGTATGATGCACGTGGCAGCAGCCTTGAAGAAAAAAACCATTGCCATCTGGGGAAATACCGTACCTGAATTCGGGATGTACCCTTACCAAACGGAATTTATATCCATCGAAAACAAAGAGTTAGCTTGTCGTCCTTGTTCAAAAATAGGGCATAAGGAATGTCCATTGGGGCATTTTAAGTGTATGAATGATTTAACGTTTTAAGTAAGTACAAGGATTTATTTAGCTAAACCTATAAGGTTTTGGTTAAAACATTGATAATAAGAAAATTAAAAACTAAACCTTATAGGTTTTAACACTAACGTACTTTGTTCCATTACTTAATCGACAGCGAAAGATTTTGACGTAAAAATGATAGTCTATAACGAAACTAAAACTTATATAGAACAATGGATAAGATAGCTGAATATAAAAAAATTGTCCGTTCATTAGTCGAAGAAGTGGTCAGTTGGAGTGATGATGAGGAAGATGGCATTGAAAACCAACTCATCACCGACGATGAACATGGGCATTATATCTATGCAGGTGTGGGTTGGGAAAAAGAAGCAGGTAAATGGTTTTATGCAAATTTTATTCATGTTGATGTTAGAAAAGACGGAAGTGTTTGGATTCAACATGATGGTACTGATTTGAGAATAGCAGAACGGCTAATAACCGAAGGAATTGATAGAAAAGATATTGTCATTGGGTTTCATCCACCCCATGCACGTGCTTAATTTTTTACAAAATGACTAAAAAAATAAACATTGGACTTGTCCAAATGTCATGTGTTGCGGAAGTAGAAGCAAACATGGAAAAAGCCATCAAAGGCATTAGAGAAGCAGCAGCCAAAGGAGCAAATATTGTATGCTTGCAAGAGTTATTTACCTCACTTTATTTCTGTGATGTAGAAGACCACGCTAATTTTAATTTGGCAGTAGCGATTCCAGGAACAACAACGGACCGCCTTGCTGCAGTAGCCAAAGAATTGGGCGTAGTCATTGTTGCTTCCTTATTTGAAAAAAGAGCAGCAGGTTTATACCATAACACCACGGCTGTTTTAGATGCCGATGGAACGTATTTGGGAAAATACCGCAAAATGCACATTCCTGATGACCCAGGGTATTACGAAAAATTCTACTTTACTCCAGGCGACGCATCGCAGGAACAAGGAGATGGCGATGGCTACAAAGTATTTGAAACAAAATTCGCTAAAATTGGTATATTAATATGTTGGGATCAATGGTATCCAGAAGCGTCTCGTATCACGGCTTTGATGGGTGCAGAAGTTCTCTTCTACCCTACCGCTATCGGTTGGGACTGTAACGAAACGGATCCGAATGTTAACCGTGAACAGTATTCGGCTTGGCAAACGATTCAGCGTTCGCACGCTGTTGCCAATGGCGTACACGTAGTTTCGGTAAACCGTGTAGGACGTGAAGCGGATCAACAGTTTTGGGGTGGTAGCTTTGTAGCGAATCCGTTTGGGACGTTACTTTATTTAGGTTCGCATGACCAAGAAGAAGTACACGTTCAAGAAATTGACCTTAACAAAACGGAATATTATCGTTCAACTTGGCCATTTTTACGAGACAGACGTGTCGATAGCTATAAACAAATCACTAAACGCTTTATCGACTAATTGTACTTTTTTTACACGACTTGTTTTATTTAAAGATTCCATGAAAATATTGCATGATTTTAGAACTAAATGACAAAAATCACTGTTCAATATGACCGTTTTTTCTATCTTTGCGTAAAGTCTTGTGTGAATTTCATAAATCATTCAAAATAAGGGCTGTTACATTGGTAATGGAGAGGTTTGCTCAACACGACCTAACCACAAGCCAATATTTGTAAAATCAATTATATCAAATGCAAAAAGAAAATATTCGGCTTGAAGTGATGCGCCATTTATCGAAAGATATGGACGCATTCATGAAAGATTATCTTATCTCAATAGATACCAACTGGCAACCAAGCGATTTCCTACCTGATTCATCTAAAGATACGTTTTTTGATGATGTAAAAGAATTACAAGGTGCAGCTCGTGAATTGTCTTATGACTACTGGGCTGTATTAATCGGTGATACTATCACGGAAGAAGCACTTCCTACGTACGAGTCATGGTTGATGTGTGTTGAAGGAGTTGAAGCCGTTCAAGGTGGAGAATGGACTCGTTGGGTGAAAGCTTGGACAGCCGAAGAAAACCGTCACGGAGATTTATTGAACAAATATTTATATTTATCTGGTCGTGTCAATATGCGTGCGGTTGAAACTTCTACGCAATATTTAATTGCTGATGGTTTCGATATCGGTACTTCTGGTGACCCATATAAAAGTTTTGTTTATACGTCGTTCCAAGAGTTAGCAACCAACGTATCGCACCGTAGAACAGCTTCTTTAGCAAAATCTGCTGGAAATGGCTTATTGTCTCGTATGTGTGGACAAATTGCAGCAGATGAATTACGTCATGCAAAAGCGTATAAAGCGTTTATCTCTCGTATTTTTGAAGTTGACCCATCAGAAATGATGATTGCTTTCTCTTATATGATGAAGAAAAAAATCGT
>JARXAV010000336.1 GCA_029865665.1 Flectobacillus sp.
GAAATGAACGAAGAAAGTACCAAACACCTCGACCGAAGTTTTACCTACATCACCTACTGCGATGGCATTGGCTGTAATGCTTCTACCAAAGGAGCGTTAAACATGACAAAATTGGGCTTTAAGGTAAAAGAACTTATCGGAGGCATAGAGTGGTGGAAACTAGACGGGTACGCAACGGAAGGAACGAAGGCAAATCTAGTTGGAGAAAAAATTCAGTGTGCTTGTTAGTTTTAAAGAGTAATTGGCTATACCGCTGTTTATGTCTCCACAAATAACATAAAACCCTAATAATCAAACCTATAAGGTTTTGAAAACCTTATAGGTTTCGCCAGAAAATTATCTATAGAAACAAGGGTATAATAAATAACTTACTGCTCATTAAACGCACCAAAATGCCATAAAATGCCCGCAGGGTCGTGGAGAAAACACTCTCTGCCCCAAGGTAATTCTTGTACGGAACTTAAACGTACGCCTTCGTATTTGGCAGGAAGAGCGAGTGCCGATAATTCGTTCCAAAAACGATATACATCATCTACTTCCATAAAAATCATGGAGTTGTCTATCCAATCTTTCACGTAGGCATTTTGCAGATAAAAGCCTATTCCTTCTGTCTCGAAATAAGACATAGTAGGTGACAAAATATGTTCCTGAAAACCAAGTTCTTGGTAAAATTGTCGAGAAATATCAAAGTCTTTCGACCCAATAAACGGACGGATTGATTTTGCGTTGTGTTGCATGAACGAACTTTTAATGATGAATGCGTAATGATGAATGCCTAATTCAAAACTCGTGCCGTTGTTTGTGAAGAAACAGACAACCTCTTTAAATTACCTCACAGACGGTATTACAAAACTTTTCAGCCTTTCCAAAACACTAAATTAATCTTTAATCAATAACTCAAAACCGTCAAAACGTCCTTCTATCATCCAATCACAGAGATAGTCACTTGATACGTTTTTCAGTTTCATACCTCTATCGTAAGCAAACGCACAGGCAGCTATGATTGGGATTGCCCAATAACCCTCTGACAATAAGCTATGGTCTTTTTCTTCTCCACTACTATCTATATATTTCATAGTATAATATTCTTTCCATTTTGTAAGAGCATCATAGACCGCTTCCTCAAAGGCATCTTGGTCGTTGTGAAGAATACAATGATAAATCGCTAATTCTGGCAAGACTAATAATTCTCCTGTTGATTTTACCCATTTAAAAATATGATCATGCCAAATATCTATACTCAAAAAATCACTGGTTCGAGTAACGTATTGCTTGAACTCATTCCAGTCTAATTGTTTCCGATATTCAAAATATGCTCCATGAGCTTCATGCTCATTACCAATGCCCTTGATCAAGGTTTGAAAAAGTGCCATCGGAATCTCGTATATAAAATGATGTTGGGCTTCTCTTTCAACAAATTCAAAAGGAATAGTAGCATAAAATGCTAAGGCTTCTTTATCTCTCAAAATAAAAGCCAAACGAATGCTATTAGCTACTCCAATTGCCCCAATACTACGGGTCTGATTAAATTTTCCCGTTGTTTCTACAATTTTATCAGCAATATGGAGCTTAACAGGTTTTCCATCATTCATATTATAATCAAACCACGCTTTATTAAGCTGATTGGAGTAGTAGAGATAATTGTAAGCATAATCAGGTGTGCCATAATGACCTGAATAACCAAATTGACTGTAAATACCATTTTTTATACTATCAAAATTTACTTTTTCTAATATTTGAGTTAAATATGGTATCATATTCAACCCTTTTAACAAGTCTTGCTTGTATATTGATTGCACACGCTCTTTTGAATCATTCCATGATGATGGAAGATGTTTTTTTATATTTCTCATTTTAAGTAAGCTTAATTACGTCTTTTCCATATTCTATTAATTATAAATAGCTTTTAAAACGGTTTCTGTAAAATAACAAGAATTTCTCTAGAAAAATACCTAGTCACCCATTCTAATGTTCAATTGAATCCTACCCCTCAAACCTATAAGGTTTTTGAAACCTTATAGGTTTCGCCAGAAAATTGTCTATAAGGACACAGCTCATAGCACGATATAGTTCCATCGAGACGACCGATATACTAAGTTACGGGATAAGTAGCTGTCAGCAGAAATCCACCCCTCCACTCTTTTTACCCTTATCTATCGGCTAACTCTTCTTGTAGGAGGATAGTTTCATCTTGAAAAATTGCTATCATTGTTCATTAAACAAAATAGACAATCGCATGAAAAACAAATTACTTGTACTAATAGGCTTGGCAGTTAGCCCGCTAGTAGTTGCTCAAGGCAAAAAGGATAAAATAGACTTAGTGCCAAATAACAAGGAACATCGAGTAGATGTAAAAGTAAATGGAGCTGATTTTACAAGCTATTTTTACCCAAATGATTCGGTATTGAAAAAGCCCGTTTTGTACCCTATTCGTACTACCAAAGGAACACTTATCACTCGTGGTTATCCTTTTGCTACTCGTGCAGGCGAACGTGTTGACCACCCGCACCACGTCGGAATGTGGTTTAACTATGAGTATGTCAATGGTTTCGATTTCTGGAATAATTCAACGGCTATCAAAGACAGAAGTAAATACGGTACGATTAAACACACGGGTATCAGTAACCTAAAAAGTGGTTTCGGCAAAGCGAGTTTGGATGTTACTGCCGACTGGATTGATACAGACGGAAAAGGAAAAACACTCTTGAAAGAAAAAACCACTTACGTTTTTCAGTCAATGGGAAATGTTCGTGTGATTGACCGTATCACAACCTTAGAAGCTCAAAACGAAGAGGTTAAGTTTAACGATGTAAAAGATGGTTTGTTTGCGATTCGTCTGGCTAGAGAATTGGAACACCCGTCCGACAAACCCGATGTTTTTGTAGATGCCAATGGCATTGAAACAAAAGTAGATAAGTTGGACAATACGGGCATCACTGGAAATTATCACAGCAGCGAAGGAATCAACGGCGAAGCAACTTGGTCAACTCGTGCCAAATGGATGAATTTAGGTGGAAAAATCAAAGACGAAGATATTGCTGTTGCGATTATTGACCATCCTAAAAACTTAAATTATCCTAGCTATTGGCATACAAGAGGCTACGGATTATTTTCGGTAAATCCACTAGGCGAAAAGGTATTTACCAAAGGTGCTAAAGAAACCAATTTTACCTTAGCACCACATCAGTCCGTTACCTTCCGTTATCGTACCGTTATTAAATCTGGTAAAGTGTCCGATGAAGAATTAAATAAATTGGCTGCTGATTTTGCGAAGTAGCAATTGGATGTAATTTTGAATGATGGATTTTGGATTTTGAATGATTGGTCAACGTTATTGATACAGGTGAATAAATTCACCTGCTAAGTGGAATAGTTGGTCTGCAATTAGTGATATGGTTGATTTTTAGGCTAAATCTGAGTCTAGCTTTAACCTAAACAGCGTCAATGTATTAAATCCAAAATTCATCATCCAAAATTCAACATTATTAACTTCTAGCACAATGTCGTGAGGATTGGCTATTTTGTAGCTACAAATCCCCAATTTATCTGCATAAGGCTATTGCTCCTTGGTAATCAGGTGAGCAATAGCCATTTTTTTTTGTACCTTGTCATTCGTATCTAATTTTCTTATCCAATTACTATGACAAAACAATTATTTTCACACAAACTAATCTACCTACTTGTTTCCTTACTCTATTTCACTTGCTATCAGCACGCTTTTTCTCAAAAAAATACCGCTGCCAAAGAGTTAAATATTCCAGCCTTAACAGGTACTGTGCTTGACCAATCAACAGGAGAACCCA
This sequence comes from Flectobacillus sp., assembly GCA_029865665.1. The sequence goes on from JARXAV010000336.1 coordinate 3,804, forward strand.
TTCTTGGAGCAACCATTACACTCGACTATAAAAAATCAGGATTTATTACCGATTCATTAGGGCATTTTTTACTGTATTTACCTGTGGGCGAGTACATTCTAAAAGTAAGTCATGTTGGCTACAAATCGTTTCGAGAAAAGGTAACACTCCGAAAAGATACGGATTTAAAGATTTCGCTAGAAGATGTTACCAAAACCTTAGAAGAAGTAATTGTATCGAGCCAAGCAACTCGTCGAAGTATCGAAACTCCCTCTTTGGGCGTTACCATCCTGAGTATTAAAGGCATCAAAAAACTGCCAGCCATGATGGGCGAGGTCGATATTATTCGCTCCTTACAAACACTCCCTGGGGTTTCATCGGTAGGGGAAGGCTCAAACGGGGTCAATATCCGTGGGGGAAATATCGACCAAAATTTAATTTATATTGACGATATGCCGATTTTCAATCCGACGCACTTATTTGGATTATTCTCGGTGTTTGCTTCGGATGCCATTCGTGAAATGGAACTTTATAAAGGCGGTGTTCCTGCTCGTTTTGGAGGACGTTCGGCGGCGGTCTTAGACATCAAAATGACCGAACCAAAGCTGGATACATTCAGATTATCGGGCGGTGTTGGCTTAGTGTCTAACCGTGTAATGGCAGAAGTTCCCATCATCAAAGATAAGCTTTCGATTATGGCTGCGGGCAGGATTTCCTTCAATGACTTTTTGTTTAAATGGTTCGCCCCTAAAAACATGGAAACTACTCGTGCCAATTTCTATGACGTTGCCACCAAAGTTTTTTATCGCCCTAACAAGAAGAACACCCTTACTTTTGCGACCTACTTTAGCAAAGATTACTACCAAATTGACTCTTTGTTTTCATTACAAAACGTAATTGCTAAAAAGACCCAATTTGATTACGGTCACCAAAATATGTCGATTCACTGGAGCCGTTATTTCAACCCGAAATTAAGTATGGAAGTCGTTGGTGTAAGCAGTGATTATATAACAACTACCTATTCTCCTGACACAGTCAATCGCATTGATTTAAAAAATCAGATTTCATATAAAAATCTAAAAATAGGCTTCGATTACCACCCCAATGATGCTCATAAATTAAACTTTGGTTTATCAGGAATTCGTTACGATATTCAGCCTGGTACGCTCAACAAAGGTATTGTTTCCCGTATTTCATCGGTAGAATTGCCCAATGAACAAGCACTTGAATTAGCCGCATTTGTGGACGATGAATACAAAGTCAATTCTAGATTTACGATTCAAGCAGGTTTACGTTATGCCTTATTTTTGGGTCTAGGGCCTTATACTGTTCGTAATTACTTAACCACTCAACCAAAATCAGCGGCTTCAGTGTTCAGTACCGAAGAAATCGCTTCTGGTGCAATAGGGCAAACGTACGGTGGTTTTGAGCCTCGTGTGACTATGAAATATACGCTGTCCGAAAATAGTACCATCAAGTTTGGCTATAACCGTATGCAGCAATTCATTCAATTATTGAGTAACAATACGACTCCGTTGCCTACTTCTCGTTGGAAAACAGCAGATAGCCATATCAAGCCACAGGTAAGTGATTTTGTGTCGATGGGGATTTTCAAAAACTTAAAAGAAAGTATTTGGGAAGTGTCGTTAGAAGGCTATTATCGTAGAACTCAAAACCTGTTAGACTATATTTCTGGTGCGGATTTACAGTTAAACAAGACCATCGAAACACAATTAATTTCGGGCGAAGGCAAGGCTTATGGACTAGAACTGATGGTTACCAAAAAGAAAGGAGAACTTAGCGGTTGGGCAAGTTATACCTACGCTCGTTCGTTCCAATTGATGAAAGGTGATTTCCCTGAATTACAGCAAATTAGTCAAGGAAATTGGTATCCAACCAATTATGACAAGCCTCATAGCTTGAATATTATGATGAATATTCAGCCTAATAAACACCATAGTTTTTCATTTACTTTTGCTTACCAAACAGGTCGTCCATTTACCTCTCCAGTGGGAATGTACTTGTTAGGAGAAAAAAAATATCCTGTGTATGAAAGTCGTAACAACGACCGTATTTCGGATTATCACCGTTTAGACTTTTCTTGGACAATCAACAACCCAAGCTTAAAAGATAAACGTTGGCAGGGAAGCTGGATTTTTACGGTTTATAATTTATATGGTCGTCAGAATGCTTATTCCGTATTCTTCAAGGCAGTTGGATATGGTTTACAAGCCAATGAGTTAAGCGTTTTTGCAGCCCCTATCGTATCGCTGACCTATAATTTTAAATTCTTGTAGTAGAATGAGTAATGATGAATGCGTAATGGTTAATGATGGCGAGATGCTGGCTGTTAAGTAAAATACTCCAAACTTAAATGTTATTAGCCCCCTAATCATCGGCATATTAAATTATGCATTAATTATTATACGTTACGCATTAAAAAAAATATGCATTAATCATTATACATTACGCATTAAAAAAAATACGGATTAAAAAATCTTTTTAGAAATGAAACATAAATTTCCTATATATTTCGTGCTACTGCTCCTTGTTGTTGGAGCGTGTATCAACCCAATTGACAATTTTCAACAAATTGCTTACAAAAGCTTTCTGACCGTTGATGCCTCAATTTCCAACGAACCAGGGCCTTATCGAATCAGTGTTAGCTATTCATCGGAAAAAATTGCTGGAGGTTATTTTGCAGGAGTTAAAAAAGCAAAAGTCTATGTGACCGACGAACGAGGTGGTAACTATGTATTTACAGAATCTACCCTTGTTAGAGAAGCAGGTATATATCGTTCGGGTAGCAATTTCATTGGACGTGTTGGTGGAACGTATATCCTTCACATTGATTTAGCAGATGGTAAAAAATACCAGTCAACTCCTGAAACGATGAAGGCTGTTCCTACAATCGAAAATTTAATTACTCAATTTGACGTTCAAACACAATATCCCAAAGGAGATAGCCGTCGAGTGGGGTTCAATATTTATTTAGATTTCCAAGACCCAGCTACCGAAGGAGACAACTACCAATGGTCATGGAAGCATTATGAACGAGCTCCTATTTGCGAAACATGCTACGGTGGTGGTAGATATAACTTTACAACTCAAGTTTGCGAATACCCGAGAACTCCATCGGATGTTGTTACGAGTTATAAATGCGACGGAAATTGCTGGAACCAAACCTACAGCACTGACCTTAAATTATTTACCGATTCTTATTTGAATGGAAAAAGAGTAACAGGAAAACAAGTAGCTAGAGTACCTTTTGACGGATTTGCTCCTTATTATTTAGCCTTAGAACAGCGAGGTCTAACTAAAAACTCTTATAACTATTACAATTTTTTGACCTCTCAAATTCAGAATAACGGCACGCTATTTGACATATCAGCAGAGACGCAATTTAGTATCAACATCAAATCAACAACCAATCCAGATGAAAAAGTGTTAGGCATCTTTGATGTTTATTCAGTTTCAAAACGCATCTTCTTTATTAAGCGAGATGGAGACGCACAAAATGAGATTCCAATCGTAAAAGGCATTCCAGGCTCTATTTACAGTTGTCCTCCTGGGTCTCCAAGTACCTGTAAAGAAAATGTTGTTTGTGAGGATAGTCCAAGCAGAACACCTTTCAAACCAGAGGGTTGGCAAGATTTATAACAAATCATGTCATCAATCATTCGGTGAGATTATCAGATTTTGAAACATTTTTTCAAAAAGATTAGTTGATACTTACAAAACTATCAAGAACTTTGTAGCGTATATACTGCAAAAACAACGGATTCAGATGAACGAAATGAAAATGGCTCAGGTAGCAGCCATGCCAAAGCAATTTAAAACAGGGGTATTAATTGTCAATTTGGGTACTCCAGATTCTCCGAGTGTACCAGATGTTAGAAAATATTTAAGGGAATTTTTGATGGACGGTCGAGTAATTGATGTTCCACCTTTATTCCGTTGGCTCTTAGTTAACTGTATTATTGCTCCTTTTCGTGCGCCAAAATCTGCCAAAACATACCAAGAACTTTGGGAAGATAGAGGTTCTCCCCTCAAATTCTATGGAGAAGATGTAGAGCGTATGCTTCAAACTTCTTTAGGGGATGAATATGAAGTCAGGCTGGCAATGCGTTATCAAAATCCGAGTATGGATGTTGTTTTAGAAGACTTCAGAAAAGGAGGATTTCGTAAAATTATCATTATTCCATTCTTCCCGCAGTATGCGTCGGCAACAACAGGTTCGGTCTATGAAAAAGCCATGGCAATCATGTCAGAATGGCTTATTATTCCTGAAGTAACTTTTGTGAATACCTATTACGACCATCCGAAATTTACGGAGCATTTTGTAACGGCAGCTCAAAACTACATGGAAAAACAAAAGTATGATTTCTTTTTGTTTAGCTACCACGGAGTTCCAGAACGCCATATCAAAAACGGAGATTGTACAGGTAAGGTCTGTCAATTGGGTTCGTGTTGTAATAGTATTACGCCGATGAACCAATATTGCTACCGAGCTCAATGTCATGAAACAACCCGATTAATGGTGAAAGAACTGGGCTTGAAAGAAGGTACTTACATGACTACTTTCCAATCTCGTCTGGGCAAAGATCCTTGGATTCAGCCATATACAGAAGATACCTTAAAGCAATTGGCTAAAGATGGCAAAAAAAGTATTTTGGCCTTCTCTCCTGCTTTCGTGGCTGACTGTTTAGAAACGACCATTGAAGTTGGCGAAGAATACAAAGAAGTATTTGAAGAATTAGGCGGAGAACATTTACAATTAGTAGAAAGCCTTAATAATTCAGCCATTTGGGTAGAATTACTCGAAGATTTAGTGATAAAAAATAGCTAAAATTCTGTTATGGCAAACTTTACCATAAATATACAAAATTATTTCTTTGTTAATCTTTCTGTATATAAAGAGATGGTTTAACCTGTTAATTTTGGGTGAATCCTGATAACAGATCTACTATTAACGAATAACATCATGTTACTTATCCGCAATTAATTCAAGTTAATTGCGGATATTTTTTGTTTAGATAGTAATGGTACATATTTTGTTTTGAAAAATAAAAGCATTGGTATATCTTTCACAAATGGATAATCATCAACCAATCTAGCACAAGCAGTACTTTATTCAGTTTTAGATAAACAGCTTATCTTGAATCTTCTTGATCACAAATTAAATAGTATCTTTACGTTAATCTATCTACATAACATTCCACAAAACTAGTATATGAAACAGATTTACCGACATAGTTATCTACGAATCACCTTGCTCCTAATTATCCTTATTACCTACCGTAATGGATAT
>JARXAV010000014.1 GCA_029865665.1 Flectobacillus sp.
CCTTTTACACCGATAGATTTCAACCAAGCCATTTCTTTCCGTCTGGCAATCGTATTATCCATAATGCCTCTTGGCCCTTGTGGGGCATCATTCCAATAGCCATTTGAGTTATACCACAAGTACAAACTCACGCCTTTTTGCTTGGCATAGTTGCACAATTCTACTATTTTTTCACGCCCGATTTGTGTATCCCAAAGGGCATCTACCAAAACGGTTTTATAGCCCATGGCTGCACTAAAATCTATGTATTTTAGTTGTTCATCAAAAATGGTTTTGCCGTCCATTTTTATAATCCAACTCCACGAACCTTTGGTATATTCGTATTTTTGACTTGCCTCATACAATGGTTTTACAACATCAAATGCAACGGTAGTTTCAACAATTGGAGCAAGCGTTTCGCCAACTGTAATGGTACGCCACGGAGTTTCATCAGGGAGCATAATACCGGGTGCTGTGGTTCCATTACCATTATTTTCGCCCATCATCGGATAACCAATCGTGTAAAGTCCGTCTTTTTGTCCCATCAAACGACTCCCACAATAACGACTATCGACACCCGTCTCTGAAATTAAAACCCAACCATTATTATTTACTTTAAATAAACACGGGAAGGTGTAACCGTTGTTTTCACGACCGTTTTGTCCCATATTTTCATCCACGGTATAGGGAATTTCATAGCTGGGCATGGTACGGGCGAAACCCACCATCGGCTTACTTTGTGACGATAAAAAAGTGGTGCTTCCAGACGGTAAAGTAAACCCTGTAGTCTCTTCATTTACCACACATGACAATGCTTTATTTTGTGGATATACTTTATATTTGAATGCCACATCGTTGTCGCTTACCCTAAAAATCACGTCCAAAGCTGTAGTCGTGTCTTTTTTGAAAGTAAAAGTCGCTTCATTGGCTACATAATGAACTTTTGATTTTTTAATATTGGGTAATTCATAAACTTCATCTATTCTCAAATTTTTGGAATTGTTATTCATATTCAATCCTTCACTAAGATCGGTCACGTTGGTTTTAAGTCCAAGTGGTGATTTTGTCAAAAATTGTTTTCCATTTAGACTTATCTCATAGTATGGCTTTCCATTTTCGGTTGTTACTGAAACCACCAACTTTCCGTCTGGACTACTTACTTTTGCAGTATTTTGAGCCTTTATTACAAAGCTTCCCATCAAAAGAAAACAAGTAAGTATCTGTTTAATTTTCATTGTTTCCAGTTTTATAAAATTTTATCTGTAATCTTAAACCAATCAAAATCAGTAAAACCACCCGTATTTTTCGTAGCATAATTGAAAAGCCCAAATCTGTATCCCATAAAGTGAGGGAGCGTGTAAGGCATTTTCAACGTCTCACCGATACTCGTCCAAGTTTTGCCGTCGAGACTATAAAGGAAAGTAGCCAAGTCTTTTTTGTCCGTAAAATCACAGTTGATTTTTAGATAGATTTTGTTCTGCTCTAATGGTACTTTTTGAGTTTCAACGGGTTTTCCCGTGTTGGTACTGACCATCACGATTGTTTTTTTGCCGTTTTCAATTTTCACACCAACTTGACCAAAATTTTTCTGCAAAACGCTCAATCCTGCAAAATCGCCTTCCTTCATGTTGCTCATATCAAGCATTGTAGAACCAGAGCAAGTTGGTCCAAAGGTGCGTTGCGTTAACGTATTACGAGCTTGCGTAAAAGCCGTATCAATTCTATCTGTTTTTAAACGTAAAAATCCTGTACGCTCCGAAATAGACCAAAGATTATTCGCTGGATTATGGTTCCATTGCCAAACTAGTGGAAGTTTTGCTTCCCCTTTTTTGCGAGTAAATTCATCCGAATTCACAAGATTGGGCATCAAACTTTTATTAGTGGGTAAATTTAGGGTCATCGGAACTTTGCCATTTTCGCCTAAAACTGGCCAACCGTCTTTCCACTCGACAGGTACTAAATATGGAATTCGTCCAACGCCACCATTATCACGGAAAAGGTACGAAAACCAACGTCCATCGGGGGTATCAATCAAACCACCCTGAGCAACGCCTAAATCTTGTAACCCAATTTTCCCTTCCCAAGGCCCCGTAATTTTGTCGGCATGGTGAATAAGTACCGTTCGCATTCCGCCACGTGGCCAGCAGATATTAAATAGGTAATATTTGCCATTATGTTTGAAAAGTTGTGAGCCTTCGGCTGGTAACATAATGGGGGCATTGGCAGCAGCAGAAGCATTCTCAATCAAGGTTTTTTCTTCTGTACCTTCCATTTTACCACTCAAATCAGGCTTTAATTCTATGATTTTTAGTTTTCCTGCTCCATAAATGAGGTAGGTTTTACCATCGTCATCAAAAAAAATAGTATGGTCGTGGTAAGCAGGGGCAAAAGATTTTTCTTTCCACGGCCCTTTGATATTTTTGGAAGTGTAAATGTGCGTTTTGCCCGATGTGGCGGCAAAAGTGCTGACCATAAATTCTCCATTGTGGTAGCGGATACAACTTGCCCAAGAACCTCGACCGTAAGTACTTTGACCATTTGTGAGGTTCATGGCATCGTTTTCTACCAATCTGTCATAACAATAGCTTTCGAGTTTCCAATTCACCAAGTCTTTTGAACTCATAATCGGCACACCCGGACTCATGTGCATGGTGGTGCTACTCATGTAGTACGTATCGCCTATACGAATCATCGAAAGGTCGGGAACATCGGCATGAATGATTGGGTTATGGGCTTGAATTTTCTGGGCTAAAACGGGAGATGTTTTTACACAAATGCTTAAGCACAAGGTTATCGTCCAAACTTTTGCCAGCTTCAAAAACTCTAATATATTGATGTTAGTTTTCAATGTTTTAGTTGCTTATTTTTTACTAACCTTATAAACTCCTTCGGTAGTTTGTATGATGGGTTTAATCGTACCGTCTTCATTGTAGTACATATAGTCCACACAGATAGAGCGACGGTACATGCTTCCAGTGGGTAAAGCACCATTATGATAAAAAAAGTAAGATTTACCTTTGTAATCAATTATACCGGGGTGAGTGGTAAAACTATTCGGAACATTTTCTTGTATGATACCTTTGTATTCCCAAGGGCCGGTAGGGCTTTTTGCCATGCAGTATTCAATCATTTCTGGCTTAGTACCTGCACTCGCATATACGAGGTAGTACCAGTTGTTACGCTTATATACCCAAGGTCCTTCTATGTAATTTTTAGGAGTATCTACCGTAATAGGGCCATCCAACTCTATCATGTTTTCTTTAAGCTTAGCCCATTTCATACTACCATTACCCCAATAAAGATAGGCTTGCCCGTCGTCGTCAATGAGTACTGTTGGATCTATGTCATCCCAAGAATGGGGCTTGTCTTTAGTCATTTCATTGACCACTAGTGCTTTACCAATAGCATCCTTGAAAGGCCCCAGTGGATTGTCTGCCACGGCAACACCGATACAAGAGCCTCCTTGGCTTTCTGCATCTTTTTTATGAAAAGTAGATACGAACCAGTAAAACTTCCCATTCCGTTCTACACATTGAGCCGCATAGGCATCACCTGTTGCCCAACTAAAGGTTGCGGGCGAGAGTTTTACTCCATGATACTCCCATTTTTTCATGTCTTTGGTAGAGTAAACATGCCAGTCTGGCATTCGATAATTAGGAGCATTTACTGAGGCCGTATCATGCCCAGCATATACATAGAGTACTCCTTTGTGAACTAAAGGAGCAGGGTCAGCAGTAAAAATATTACGGAAAATAGGATTTTGGGCAAATGTGCCTTTACTCCATAGCAGACTGCCAAATGCGAGAAGTACAGCTATTAGTTTATATTTCATGTCTTTTACTTTTTTGAGGCAGTATTAGGTCTGCCATAGTTAAAAAATCATTTATCATTTCAAGACGGCATCATCACCGCTGTATTTCAAATACTTAAATGTTGCGTTCTTGTCTGATTTTTCACCATTGGAAGTTGCGTACATTGCATATACACAGCCTACAAAGCCTCCTGAAAATTTGGTAGAAAGGTGTTTGCCATCTTGGTTTTCGGCTAAAACCTTGAAGTCTTTGCCATTTTCAGAGATAGAAAAATCACATTTATCGCCTTTGGTAGCGATACGCAAGACCAATTTTCCATTGCCAACAGGTAGCGTATTAATCAATTCTACGTCTTTTTTGCGGTGAATACTTTTATATAATTCTACTTGAGTTTTACCGTCTTTAATAGATTTTGCCAAAAAGTAATAATGGCTTTCGTCTTGATAAATCACTAACCCAGCTTTTTCTTTTTCAGATTTTGGAGAAAAAACGAGTTCTGTTTCTGCCGAACTGCTTAGATGTTGCTGACGCTTGCCTACAAATGAAGGATTTTCGAGTGCTGAAATAGTCTCGGGTTTAAGTTTTAAGGTTAGTCCATTTTTAGAAGTTTTAAACGAACTACTATCTACCGTTCGCAAGTGCATCATCGAAAGGTCAAGACCTTTATCAAATTTCATGGTGTAAGAGAAATTACCATTTTGAGGCAAAGCACCTTTTTGCTTTACTTCTTTAATATTGGTTTCGTATTTGTATTCGATGGCTTTTTCGCCATGTTCAATCATCGGCCAATCGTTTACCCAAGTAAGCGGAGCAATAAACATTTCACGTCCTGTATTATAATAATCACCTTCGTAAGGACGAACGGCTAAGAAAATCGAGTACCAATTACCATCTGGCCCTTCAATAAATTGTGCGTGTCCTGCTGATGTAATAGGGTTGGGGCGGTCTGCTGGTAATTCCCTTTGAGTCAAAACGGGGTTTCCCGCATAAGGTACATACGGTCCCCAAATATCTTTACTACGCAAAGCCACTTGTGAGTGATTGACCGATGTTCCGCCTTCGGCACAATACAAAATATACCAATCGTTGCGTTTCAAAATATGTGGACCTTCAATCCAAACTGGTTTTTTAGTAATATCCACACCGCCGTTTATCAATTGCTTTTTCTCACCAATGGTTTTTAAGTTTTTGTAATCAAACTCATACAATTGCACCGTGCGATGTCCAGAGTAAAGGGGTTTATTATCAGGAGCATCGCTGTTGTAAACCACATAAGCTTTGTCAGTTGCTTCGTCAAAATAAATGGAAGGGTCAATACCACGAACTTGGGGCAATTTTACGGGATTACTATAAGGGCCAGCAGGGTTGGTGGCTGTAACTACAAAGTTTCCGTCGTTGTCAATATCGGTACAAGTAACGTAGTAAATGCCTTTGTAATACGTAATGGCAGGGGCAAAAAGTCCACGGCTCATACGCTCGCCCATGAAATCCATTTGTGATGGACGATTGATTACATTCCCGATTTGTTTCCAATTCTTCAAATCACGGCTGTGCATGATGGGTAACCCTGGGAAATAGGAGAAAGTAGAATGAACGGAATAATAATCTGCGCCTACTTTTACAACACTTGGGTCAGGATAAAAACCCGTCATAATTGGGTTTACCAAGGTAGTTTTCTGTGCATTTGCGATACCGACCGTAAACAGATAGGTAAGTCCTAAAATGAATGCTTTTATTTTCATGTTTATAAAAATGTCTATGCTAAAATTTATTTTATTGAAAAAGTATAAACGTTACCCTTCTGCGTAGTTATGTCAAAAAGGAAGGTTTTTTTTAATACAAGTGGTTTGATAGTTGATTTTTCGGAAATGATTGGTTGGGGTATCTCTTCTAATTGATAAAATGGATTCGTATTTTTACCTTGAGCCTTTGCTAAGTTAGCTCCTGTGCTGATTTTCAATTCATTAGGTAATCGCAAACGAAGGTTTCCGCCCAAATTAGATTTAATAACCACCTTAACTAACTTGGCATCTTTCCACTCCATTGATACGATTTCAAAACCACCTTTAGCACGAAGTCCACGAATAGAGCCTTCTGTCCAAACATCTGGAAGAGCTGGCAAAAGATGTATGGCATCTTCAGCACTTTGCATCAGCATTTCGGTAATACCCGAAGTACAACCGAAATTGCCGTCAATCTGGAAGGGAGGATGTGCATCGAACAAATTGTTGTAAGTGCCTCCCCCATCGGCATTTACCCCCAGTGGCGTAAGCTGATTTTGAATTAATTTATAGGCATGATTTCCATCTTGCATTTTTGCCCACCAGTTTACTTTCCAGCCCATACTCCAACCTGTCGAAACATCACTGCGTTGAATCAAGGTATTTTTGGCAGCCGCAAATAGTTCTGGCGTGCGATAAGCTGATATTTGATTAGACGGAAACAGGCCATACAAATGTGAAATATGACGATGATGGTCGTTAGGTTCGTCCACGTCGTCAAGCCATTCTTGTAATTGATTGTGCTTCCCAATGTGCATAGGGGCTAATTTACTACGCACTTGTTTGAGGGAATCCACAAAAGCAAGGTCATTACCAAGTGCCTCGGCAGCTCTAATAGTTGTGCTAAATACATCATACACAATTTGATTATCCATCGTTGTACCCGCATCGATAGAAGAGCCTTCGTGTGCTGCAGGAGCATTTTCTGGCGAGTTGGCAGGAGCTACCACCAACCAGTGATATTTGGGATGTTCTACCAAAAAATCAATATAAAAAGTAGCTGCCCCTTTCAAAATTGGATATACCGAAGCTAAGTATTTTTTGTCGCCATTGTATAAATAATGTTCCCAAAGGTGCTGACTCAGCCAGCCACCGCCTGCATTCCAAACTCCCCAAAATGCACCGTCAACTGGCCCGTTGATTCTCCAAATATCGGTATTATGATGAGCCATCCAGCCACGAGTACCATACATGACTTTGGCAGTTTCTTTGCCTGTTTCTGATAGTTCCCTTATCAATTTAAGTAATGGTTCGTGTAATTCTGAAAGATTGGTTTTTTCGGCAGGCCAATAATTCATTTCAGTATTTATGTTGATTGTATATTTACTATCCCAGGCAGGGTATAGTTTATTATTCCAAATACCTTGCAAGTTGGCAGGTTGTCCGCCTGGTTGTGAAGAAGAAATCAACAAATACCTTCCATATTGATAATATAGCGTAACAAAATGTGGGTCATAGCTTTTGTTAAAATTTTTCAGTCGCTCGTCGGTTGGCAATTTTGCGGCATCCGTTGCACCCAAATCCAATTTTACTCTGTTAAAATACCGCTGGTAAGCAGCGATATGTCCTTTTAAAATGGCTGGATAAGCTTTTGGAAAAGCTTTGTTCAAGTATTCTAAAGCTCTTTTATTTTCATCGCCACTGATATCATCATATTTGTTGAAATTGGTCGCAATTGAAATAAATATAGTGGCAGTATTAGCGTTTTGCACCACGACTGAAGAATCGGTGGCACTCATGTTACCACCCTCAATTTTGAGTTTTACGATTCCTTTGAGCCGAACCAAACCTTTTACGCCTTCATGGTCTGCTGTTGTGGCTGCCAAAGTGAGTTCTTTATTGGGCGTAACAGCAATACTTTTCTTGGCATGAGGCGACGAGTAAGTAGCTGAAAAAGAGAGACTATTGGCTTTGTTGGCTGTAAGTCGTATTACGATGACTCTGTCTGGAAAAGATACAAATGCTTCACGGGCGTATGTAACTCCTCCAGCTGAGTACGTAGTAGTGGTTAGGGCTTTTTCAATATCTAATTCACGGCGATAATTGCTAAACTGTTGGTGTCCTTCAAAAGTTAAATGCAAATTACCCACAGGTTGAAACATTTGTCCATGCGATTTTTTAGTGATAATCGACTGATTGGTCAGCTTTTCGGCTTCTTTGTATTTTCCTTCAAAAATCAATTTTCTAACTATCGGCAAAGCCGCCAACGCATCAGGGTTGTCATTGCGATTGGGGCTACCACTCCAAACGGTGTGTTCGTTGAGTTGAATCGTTTCTTTTTCAACATTGCCGTAGACCATTGCTCCTAGAAAACCGTTCCCAATAGGTAGTGCATTTTCCCAAGTGTTTCCCGCAGGTTGATTATACCACAGGTTCAGCCTTGTTTTGTTCTGGGAGAAAACACTTTTTGCTACAAAAAGTAAGAAGATCAGAAAAACTTGTTTCATAAAAATGGGCGTTGTTTTGCGAGTTTGCTTTTATCAACTCTGAGTATTCGACAGACATTCTCCCAAAAAACAAACTCTCGCTACAACAGCAGATTTAACCTGATTTTATTGTTTATTAGTTTTTAATTTTACTACTGCGTGATAGGCTTTTTTAGGTTTTAAAGCTCTATCGAACAATAGTGGATAGTTGGTACGATTGGGAATCGGAAATCCATTTAGCCATGAGTGGCTATCATCTACCCCCCAAAATGTTACTCTGCTTATTTTATCCTGATGTTTCAAGAAAAGTTTAAAGAGGTCTGTATAACGGTCTGCCAAGGCTGTTTGCACTGAGTCAGGTAAGGCATCTTTGTAAGGATTCATTTCAGGGCTTTCTGCAAATCGTTGATTCACATCAGCTCCTCTTAAGTCCCATGGATTAGGTAATACAGTAAGGTCTAATTCCGTAAAGGCAACCTTGACACCTAGCTTAGCAAATTCAATAATTGATTCTTCAATTTCTTCTAAATTGAGGGTTTTAATACTCCAGTGTCCTTGAATCCCAACACCATCAATCTTTGTTCCACTTGCTTGTAACTTTTTGATAATCTCAATTGCCCCTTTACGTTTCGCAGGTTGTTCGATATTATAGTCATTATAATACAAAGCTGCTTTTGGATCCGCCTTAGCTGCCAAATCGAAGGCTTCTTTTATGTAGCCTTCTCCCAACGTATTCAAGAAAACGGATTTGCGAAGGGTACCGTCTTCGTTCAATGCTTCATTTACCACATCCCAACTATTGATTTTGCCTGTATATCTTCCTGCAACGGTATTGATGTGGTCGGTCATAAATATACGTACAGAATCAGCATTTTTCATTCGATACACAAAAGACGGTAATTGCGAATGCCAAACTAAGGTATGTCCTACAATATACATGTTGTTCTTTTGCCCATACTCTACATATTTGTCTGCAAGTGTAAAATTATAACGATTTGGAGCAGGATGAACAATCTGAGACTTCATGATGTTCTCAGGTGTTATAGCATTAAATTCTCGCTTGATTAGCTGGTTTGTTTCTTCGTTTTTTTCCAGAATATGGTCTGTACCTAAAGCTGTACCAATCAAGAAATCTTTTTGATAAACTGACTTTAGTGAGATAGGTGTTTTCTGTGCACACGACAAGTTGAAAGATAAGATGCTTATAAGAGCTGTTTGACATATTGTCGTTGGTAGCTTACAATAATTCATGTTGTTTTAGTAATAAAGTAAATTGGGATAAATCGAAGACTTTTAACGGTGTAAAGTAAGTGAATGGACAAATGAATATGTAGCACAAATTATCAAATATTATTACCGAATGTTTAATAGGAAAGAAATTGTTTAATTAATATAAATAATATCACAAAAAAAGGTTATGAGATGCCAAATGTAGAAAATATATTACTTTTTGGTGGAAATATGCTTTTGAGATATAGTTAAAAAGCTGAGGGGAATTTTGGTTGAAACCGCTTTAACATTCTCGACTTAGATGATATACATACCATAAAGTAGAAGAAAATTTTATCGTAAAATCTCTCCTACTTTATGGTATGTATTGAAAATTAGCGTTGATTTATAAGAAAAGTACCCGAAAGCTATTGTCCGTGATTTACTTTTACACGATTAGGCTAAGTCAACGAATTCAAAGATGGGCGACTTATTTGATTTAATCACAATCGCCCCAATATTTACACGCCCAAGCAATCCAAGTACTCCAATTTGGCCCTGTACTGTGGCCACCTGCATGTTGTCTAAAGGCTATTTCTCCATTCGTTAACGCAGTTCCTAATTTAGGGAAATCCACTGTTCCTAAATCTTTTTTACCCAATAATTGATATACTGTTCCCGCATGAACTGCCCCTAAGAAAGTTCCCTTAGAATCTATCCATTTGCCTTCTACTTGAGGAGAACCCGCACTGATAAAAATTGGTCTTGGAGCAGCTAAAGCAACTAATTCATGGGCATCAACCGACAAATCATTAGGGGTTAATTTACTAGCGTAGTTGATAAAATTACCTGCGAACCAGTGATATTCTGAAGAAGATGCGAGGTTTTCCACTTGTTCTCCAAATATTCTACGCAAGATTTTAGCTCCACCTGCTCCAGATGAACCAATGAAACCAAGCGAAAAACGAGGTTCAAATGCCATGGTTACGATGGCTGCTTTTCCATATCGAGATAAGCCTTCGATGGCTACTCGTTTAGTATCTACTTGCTTGTCGGTTTCTAAATAATCCATTGCTCGACTGGCTCCCCAAGCCCATGCTCTCAATGCTCCCCATTCATCTGGTTTACGAAATGCTCCTTTGTTGACTAAACCAATGATACCAATTGTTAGTCCAGCACCATTATCGGCTTGGATACTGCTAGGTTCAAGAATGGCATACCCCCACCCTCTCGAAATGAGTTGCTCTTGCCAAGTGGGTTCTCCCGAAGAACCTAAGCCGATTGCTTTAATTGGTGCTGGATTAAATGGATTACGTACGAAGCCAAATTCCATTACAAGAGGTACTGCTCCTGAGGCATTTAGAGGAGTGGCTACTACCAAATTTATTTCAACTTTTATGGAAGGGAAAGCGGTGTTATCGACAATTCCTTTTAACGTTTTTTCTTTAATCGCTTGATTTCCTACCGTAGTATCTTTTACTGAAACAACTTGCCATGTTACCGAAGGAATCTGTTGAGGTAAACGACCATAAATCTCATTTTCAAAGTCTCTGATGAGTTCTGGTCTTCTTTTCTCAAACCAGTCTTTAGCAGATTTTACTTTTTGTCCATTTTTTAACGTTAGTGCATCTGGTAAGGAATAGGTGTTGACTTTTGCCTCCGAACTATTGGCCGCATTCGCATCTTTGGGATTTCCTGATGGCCCACTTCTGAGTTGTGAACGTGCTATTCCTAACTGTTGAAGCATATTAGCATAATCATCATTATTCCGTTTGCTCACACTGTCCCGTTGAGACGATGTGAGTCCAAATTGTGCAAATGTTGAACAACTGATGCAACAGAGTATCACTATTTTTCTTAACGTTTTCATGATGATAAATTTACAATTTTGAGTTGTTTTTGGATATACAATTTACGAAATACCTTTCCCTAACCGTGATGATAGTAGGACTATTGCTTACTAAAATAACTTTCTTGTGGCCCTAAATAACTTGGCTTTAAACCTCCTGTGTCAATCATTATTTTTTCTAACATAACGCCTTGGTCAACCATCCAAATTTTTAAGGTATGCTGACCCGATTTAGGTACATAAAACTTTGTCTGACATTGTCTTGCCTGTTTTACAACGGTTTCAGCCCAAGCTGGATTAGACCAATGTACCTTAAATTTATCAGGAACATTGGTAACATACTGAGGGGCTTGGTCGTCTATCGAAACAGCCAATTGAGTCGCTCGTCCTGGCATCACATTGAGCAATGGCGAAGTCACTAAGGTAATGTCAATGGTATCTTTTGAAAATAAATATACAGGATACTCCAAGCAAGGGGCATTTTTCGTTGGAATAGCCGCAGGTGTATGAGCAGGTGCAGTCGCTCTCATGCCAGATAGCGTAAGACCATAATCATCTACCTTAATCCACTGAGAATTGGCAACGGCTGTATTTTTTGAAAAATGTTCTGCCTCGATAGCAATCAATCCACCGCTTTCTACAAAGCCTTTTACGGTTTCGGTTGGATTAAACGCATTTACCGAAACGACTACTTCCTGATCTGCTCCCGAAATGGTGATTTCTCCTGTATTTCTTCCTTTTGGAACTAGATTTTTATCCAATTTTACCCAAATACGTTTATCACGTTGGTCGATTATTCCTTTATTTTCACTGAAAGTCAACCAAGGAACATTACTTTTGATGGTGTAATCAAAGGCCTGTTTACCATGATTAAAAATTTCAATAAAATGCTCTCTATTACTAAAAATATCTAGTTCTGGAAGCATCGCTTTTTCGGAAGAAATTGGCCAAGTAGCTTCACTTCCTTCTATACTAACGCCCATACTGGCAGCCGCTAAGGGTTCTATTTCTTGTAATGGAACGGCTCTCAAACTATTTGTTTTGGGTGGCATCCAATCGTTGTAGCCAAGGTGTGTTTGATCCATAAAGTGATTCCAACGACCGTCCGCATAAATGTGGTTATAGTGATTCATTAAAGCGGTATCCTGCTTGAATAATTCACGAGTACGGATTGCCATCGTATTGGCACTCACTCGTTTCTGAGTTGCAAATAGCTTATTTTTTGCTGCCGTAACATACAATTCATGTACTAAAGCAGACGAGTCACTTAAATTTGGGGCAAACTTCCCACGAAACAGGCTTAAATCATTTTAAATCAATTAGTTACAAGTGAAAAAGTTATAATTCAAGGTTCATAGCCTTTTTCATATCTATTTCCAGAATATCAACCAACACTTCATCTGAAAAATCATATTCTCCTTGAAAATTAACATGACCATAAGCAAATGCCGCTGAATTTGATAATGCTCTTTGAATATCCTTTCTTTCTTCTGGATTTGCCTCGATGATTTTCTGGGTTTGGTACAAATAATTGTAGCAAACGATTGAATTAATCAGTAACTGTTTGCTTCTTGCCATGATTAACAATTCCTCTTTGGTAGCGAATCTAATCAACCCGTCGTGTCCTAAATTGAGTTCCTCCGAAAGTTGGTGCATACTTTCAATTTGGGTGAGTTGATGGTTAATAATACGTCTGAGGTCTTCCAAGTGCATATATTTAAGTACAAAAATGGTTTGTACCAGTTTCCCCAACTCTTGTAAAGCAATGTTTAAAGGGTGTTTATTGGAGTAAGAAGTCAATCTTTTTAGCAATACAGAGGGCGTAATATGTTTCAATTTGAGTGTTGTAACCAACCTTAAAATGTTGTCCCATTGTTCATCAATAATTTTGATATTGACATTATTTCCTGCATTGATTTGATAATCAAGCTGTTGAGTGATTGGCATTTCAGCCATTCCGTAGAGTTTTACCTTATGAATCTGTTTAAATCGTGGCTGAAACTCAATTTTCATGAGATAACATAAGGCAGAATTAATGAAGCTAATCCCATGTTGGTCGGTGGAATGCAAACGATTTGTTTCCATATCATCTTCTTCCTTTTCCTGATTTTTACCCTCTTTAATGGTTTTTCCTTTTTTCTTGGGCGTTTGGGTCAATACAGGTTGATAGTGCAGTAAGCCGTCAATGATGAACCATGCTTCAAAATCACCTGCCGAAAAAGTGGTGGTGTAAGTCAGTGGATAATGCTCTGAGAGGAAGGAATAGATAATAATACCTTTTTCCTTACCAAAATATTTCGAGGAATAATTGGCATGAATGGAATTAAGAGCCATCATAAATCTTTGTCCATCGGATGCAGAACGCAGTAAATTTTCATCCTCCTTGAAAACCGCATTGATAGGCATTGAGTCTAATAAATCCACAATTGCCTCATTCGCCTCCAAGAGATTTTTAGAAGAGATGTGCCAATTAGAAGTCTTTTCGAGGGCTGCCAGCGTAATATTTTTGGTCTTTTTAGCCATTAACCCAATCCCTAAATTACACCCCCAGCTAATAATGGTGGCAAAATTCACCATATTTGGCATAATATCTCGGCGATATTCTTCCATTTTGTGGGTTAATTTCTTGGTAAATTCCGTGTGCAAATTGACCGTATGGAGTAACTTAAAAATCGGTACGTATAGGTCTGAGGGGTATAAGTCAACGGTCGAAGCTGGGACGGCTTGTTTTTTGGGTGTGATGAATTGAAGGGTATTATTTTTACGTTTTTTGACAAAAGGATTTAAGCCTTTATTGATAGCATCAAAGGTTTGTTTGAATTGAGAACTTAGTTTCTCTTCCAGATTTTTACGGATATTCTCCCAGTCTTTCAAGTACGTTATTCCCGCTCTTTCCATCAATGATTCTTTATTTTTATCCCAATCATTCTGCGGAATCATGTAGTCTTCAAAAGCCTTAAATTGATGCGATACTCCCACATTTATCTTACCCGATTTGAGGGATTTATGGACATATTTCGCTAACAGTACTTTATATAATGGCTCATTAAAGCTTTTAGAACCCTCTTTTACTTGTTTTCGTTCTTCTTTATTTAGAAACTCTATGGGTGCATTGGGATTTAACACTCCTTGTTTTTTCTGGTAGAATTTTAAAGCAAGTAGCACTTTATCATCTGGTTCAGTAGCGGTAAATTCAACGTGTCGTAACATCTCAGCAATGCGTATCTGGAAAGCTCTTGCCTTTTCCGTCATGGCTTGGTAGAGTAATTTATTTTCCTGTGCTTTGGTGGATTCTTTGTAGAGTTTTTCAACCGCAGGGACTAACTTCAAAAACTCATTGTGTTGGGGGTTCTTAATGATTTCCATGATAATTTTAAATTTCTCTTCTGCCGTTTTTTCTAAGGAGAAGGCAGTATCTTGGAGTAGTTTGATTAAAGGAGCTTCGGCTAAGATTCCCAAGAATATTTCTGCCTGAGTAATTTGTATCTCTGGCTGCCATTCCAACAATAATTCATTTTTTCGATTATCGGCTTGTCTCAGCGTTTGTTGGGTGGTGGACATAAAAGTTTGTATCATCACATCATTAAGATAGTGGTATTGATGCTTGATAAAACATAACAGAAAGAGGTATTTTTGGTTACGTTGTTGAACTTGAAAAACGTGGGCAGAAAGCACGTAATTGGCATAATATTCAATGAGTTCATCCGAAAGTTTGAGAGAATTTATCAGTCCAATCAATAAATGGTATAACTCTTTTAATTCTTTCAGTTTAATCATATTCTCTCGGATGGCGGAGAGTTTCATTAACTCAACCATCGTCTTATAACGAGAAATCTTGTAGGTGTTTCGCCCTAAAATTTCATCGGAAAGTTTGTCAAATAAACCATCTAAGGCGGCAATTTGGGCTGATGTCGAATCAGTTAGGATTCTTTCCAATAATATTTTCTCGAAACTTTGGAGGGTTTGGGTAATGATAACAGCCAAGGTATTGTACGATGGGACTTCTATTCCTTGGGAGCGAAGGTAATCACACAAGGACCTGAAAATACTGGCGGGGCTAAATTGTTTGGTTGCCAGATGATTTGCTTCTTCCAGTGTAAGCTCTCGATAAAGTCCTGCAAAGCGATGAATCCCAAATTCTCGAAGAATCATCTCCCGATGGCGGGCTAAGGAAGTGCTGGCGTAGGACGTTAAAACAATCGTCTCACGCTTAATTTTCAATATCCGACACACGTAGAGTATATCATTTTCTTGAAAGGTACTAACTTTAAAAAAACGCCCACAGGCTTTGAAATAACCCATTTGAATCACCAGACCAATATCATTAACGGGAGAAATAAACTCATTTAGCTTACTCTTCAATCCCACTGGAATTTCAAAAAAAACTTTTCTTTGTTGATAAGAAAAGAGGGGAGGGTTTTCAAACTCCCTAATTTCTGAGGGGTTAAGGATGTCAATAATACGCATAAGTCTATTTATTTAAACGACCGTTTTTATACACAGTCAAATTATTCCTATTTTCCTCAAATTTAATTATTTAGTTTGCCATGTAATTAATTAAAATATATTAAATTTGAATTAATTGAGTAACGTAAATAATCTATGATAAAATTAGGCTATGCTCGTGTTTCGACACTCGAACAAAATTTAGACTTACAAATAGACTCTCTTCAAAAAGAAGGTTGTAAACAAATATTCACCGATAAGGTATCTGGGGTGAAATCCGTCAAACCTGAATTTGAAAAATTGATTAATTACGCAAGACCAGGAGATACCATTGTAGTTTGGAAACTTGACCGTTTGGGCAGAAGTACCGTTAAATTGATTGAGTTGATTGAAAAATTAAAAATTCAGGGCATTCACCTCAAATCGTTGAGTGAATCCATTGATACTTCGACAGCCACAGGAAATCTATTTTTTCAGTTCATGTGCATTTTAGCGGAACACGAAAGAAATGTTATCAGAGAAAGAACCAAGGCAGGTTTGACGGCTGCCAGAGTCAGAGGAAGAAAGGGCGGAAGACCCTTTGGATTAAGCGAACGCTATCAACTCATAGCCCCAGAAGTCAAGAAAGCCTATGAATCGCAGGAATACTCAACCGATAAAATAAGGGAAATCTACTCCATCAAGAGCCAACCAACACTTTACAAGATATTAGCCTTTGCCAAGGTAGATGTGAAGGGATTTTTAAAGAAACGAGAGAATGTGGGTAAGAAAAAATAATTTTACCTACAATTGACTGTAAATCAATGAGATAAGTCGTTTTAGTGGGAAGTTTGCCCCAAATTTAAGTGACTCCCCAAAGCACTGGCTTTTGTCGGAAATAAGACAATCTGATAAAACGCATCTCGTTTTTCTTTCGGTAATTTGGCATAGATGGCTTCTGCTTGAGCGGTAATTTTGTTGTACTCCGTTACAACTCGCTCCGCTTCCTGATAATTGGTCAAACTGTAGGTCTGAGCTGTTAGCGATTCTGGTTTTCTACGTCCGTTAAATTTGGTGTATTTTGAAAGAATGTCCGCAATTTCGTTGGCATACGTCGCTCCAAATTCACGA
>JARXAV010000079.1 GCA_029865665.1 Flectobacillus sp.
GATTACAACAGCAGAGTTGTTAGTGAATGTAGATCAGATTGATAAAAAACTACTGAGAGTTATTGAAAAAACGAATAAAGACGTATTATATCGAGAAAAAATTTCGATTTATAACCACAAAAACGAAGAAATATATACCAGCAACGATACCACTGAAATTGCGGTAACTCGCAAGTTTTTGAATAATGTCCGTTTGGAAGGTGCTGCGGCGTTCAATTTCGGAGAAACACAATGCCTCGGTATTACGTATAACAACAAGTATAATCGTTTGGTTGTAATGGCAAGTGGGGTTGATATTCAGGGGCTTGGTACGCTGGCCGATTTACGAAAAATTCTTATTTCGTTATTTGCTTTTATCTCTTTCGCTTCTGCCTTTTTTGGTTGGTTGTTTGCGGGGCGAGCCATGCGACCAATTGCTGAAGTCAAAGAGGAAATGGATGATATTTTTCCAAATAACATCAGTAAAAGGTTGAATGTAAGAAACCAAAAAGATGAAATTGGACAGCTAACAATCACTTTTAATGATTTATTAAATCGGGTAGAAGAAGCCTTTCAGCATCAACAAGTATTCATTTCAAATGTAAGCCATGAGTTGAAAAATCCCTTGACAAAGATTATTTCACAGCTAACAGTTGCTCTATTGAATCAGCGTACCGAAGAAGAATACAAAGAGACGATTGCTTCGGTTTTACAAGATGTAAAAGACCTCAATTTATTGACAAATACCTTATTGGAACTAACGAAATTGAGTGATGAAAACCTGCCTAATCGCTTTACTTCTGTTCGGATTGATGATATTTTGTGGGAAGCACGTACGTTTCTGATTAAAGTACATACGGAATACGTCATTGGGATTGAATTTGCAGAAGAAATTGACTCAGAAGACCAACTTTCGGTGATGGGAAACCCTCAGTTATTGAAAGTCGCTTTTATTAACTTGATGGAAAATGGCTGTAAGTTTTCCCTAACGAATACGGTCAATGTATTTATCGGATATAAGAACGGTATTTATTTACAATTCAAAAATAAGGGAGTAGCGATTGATAAAAAAGACCAAAAATTGATATTTTTGCCATTCTTTCGGTCAAAGAATACCGCAGAAACAAAAGGGTATGGAATTGGACTACCGCTGGCAGAACGCATCGTGAAGTTACACAGAGGGCAGATTGCCGTGGAGCAATCAAACGAAGAACAAACGATTTTTAGGATTCAATTTTCGGAAGCAATGGCTAACAGTTCGCTCGCTTTAAAAGTAGAATAATCGGGTATTTTTTTCTTTAATCCAACGCTATTTAATTACTTAATACTAACCAAATGTTTAAAACAACTACCAATCGAGATACTCAAAAGCGTCCTCTTATGAGTAAGCATCAAATCGTATTTGTATTAATCTCCTTGTTGAGTACAGCTTTGTTATTTTCCTTAGGGCTGAACTTTATTCAATGGAAGCAAGGGCATCATGTAACAGAGCATTTAAACGAATCCCTAATTCGTCAAGACTCCATGTTGGCTGTAAAATTGGAAGGAGATAAGGAGATTGCCCGTCTGAAACGTAAGTTGATTAGAAGGCATAAACAAAGTATCAGACAGCAAACTCCTCCGACGATTGAGACCGCAGTCCCTGTTCGTCCTAAATAATAAAATTATTGCTTAATTTTTTGAGTTAATAAAGCTCCAATAAATCCAAGCAAGATTAAACTAGCCAAAGCGGTTCGTAATGAACTTATTTCAGAAATAAAACCAATCATTACTGGCCCAATTAAGAAACCTGCAATGCCTAACGTTGATATGGCAGCTAACGCTACACCTGATGCCATTGTTTTAGAATGCCCGGCCTCACTATAAATTAAGGGAACAATCGTAGAAAGTCCTAGACCAGTTAAGCCAAAGCCTGCTACAACAAGTCCTTCTATTGAAAAACCAAGTGCGACGGACATACCTAACACTACTAGTAAACAGTTGATTAACAGTGTTTTTTGTAGTCCCAATTTGGCAACAACAATATCTCCTAAAAAACGTCCAAAAACCATCATCACTGAAAAAGCGGTAGCTCCAGCCGTAGCAAATCCATTGGGCGAAGTCATGATTTGTTTGTAGTAAAGCACCGACCAGTCTGCCATAGCTCCTTCGCTCAACATTCCACAAAAACAGATTATCCCAAGAATCATTAAGGCTTTGTCAGGAATGGCAAACAACGGAGCATTTTTATCAGATTTATGATCATGTCTAATCAGAAAAGCATTGACCCCAGCAAGTACGACAAGCATCAACAAACCACAAATAGAAAGGTGAATTAAGGGGCTAATGTGCTTAGAGGAAAAATAGCCCCCCAATGCAAAGCCCGTCATAAAACCAATGCTAAAAACTGCATGGAAGGAGGACATAATGCTTTTGTGTATTATTTTTTCAACATTGACTGCCTGAACATTCATGGAAATATTGAGCATATCGCTCCCGAAACCTAATAAAAATAAGCCAATAACAAGTTGCCAGATTTCGCTCGAATAACCCAATAAAGGCAATGCAACTAGGTAAAAGAAAGCAGAAAGGAAGGTTACTTTTTTACTACCTAATTTATCAATAATAATTCCAGCTACAGGTAGAGCCGTTAAACTCCCAACAGGCATCGCAAACAGGACGCTACCTAAGGCAGCATCACTCAAATGTAGCATACTTTTTACGTCGGGAATACGAGAAGCCCAACTGGCAAAACTAATCCCTGTCATAAAAAATAGGGCATTAGTTGCGTGGCGTGCCTGAAAGGCATATTGTTTGAGTCGTATCGAATAATTCATATAAAAATGATTAAGGTGGTGATAGGTAAAAATGTTGGTTCTTTGATAAATTCAGAGAACCAACATGATTTACTGCGGCAACAATAAACCTTCTATTTCTTTCCAAGAATATACTCGTTGATAGCCTTCTAAGTGATAGTTATGTGGAGCATCAAAAAGTAAAGGAGTGCCTTCAAATTTGACCACGTTTTTTTCATGGTCGTCGATTAAGTAATCGGCTTTGATCATGTGCTTATGTCCACAAAAAACGGTATGCTGCCAGCCAATAGTTGGAAAATGTTCTTCTAACCATTCCAACTTTTCGGTCAACGATTTCGGAAATTCTGTCGCTGCTGAAACGATAAATACCTCATAATGTTCCTGCAATTTCTTCACAACATCCTGTGCATCTTCAAAGACAGGCAAGTTTCTAAACATCCCTGTTTCGTACAAACATTCCCTTACTTGTTTGTATTCTGCATAATATTCTTGGAAAATTACGGGGTCTTTGAGCTGATCTTTTTGATAGTTCGTATTTCTTCGTTCGTTGGTGATTTCAATTAAACGAGTGGTGATGTCTGCTAATACATCGTCCATATCAATAGCTATTCGTTTCATATTTCTTCGTTATTTTAAATGAATAAGCAAATTTACCGCAAAAAAACGCACAAATACAAGTATTTGTATTAAGTTTGTGTAATAAAAACGTAAAAAACCGTATAGTTTAGGGCAGGTTATGTTAAGAGAAGAACGATTACAAGTCATTTTAAAGATGCTTGATTTGAATCAGCGAGTGTCGTCTGTTGAATTGGCTGAGATGCTTAGTGTGTCGGATGATACC
Organism: Flectobacillus sp.; assembly: GCA_029865665.1. The sequence goes on from JARXAV010000079.1 coordinate 3,616, forward strand.
ATTCGGAGGGATTTAAACGAATTGGCAGAGAACGGACTTTTGAAAAAAGTCCATGGGGGAGCTATTCCCAAATCTCCAACAAGTCCGTATAAACTGACGGAGCGAGTAAACATCGCTCATGAGGAAAAGTTAGAATTAGCTCGAAAAGTACAGGATTATTTTAAAGATGGTCAGGTGATTTTATTGGATAATGGCTCTACGAATATGGAGGTTGCTCGCCTCATGCGTTCAGATCTGAAAGCAACCGTTTTTACGACAAGTATTCCAATTGCTCAAATTCTGTGCGAACATCCGAATATTAACTTATTTATTTTGGGAGGACGAGTGTTTAAGGATGCACAAAATACCTTTGGGACAGAAGTAATTGAGTTACTGAGTAAAATTAGAGCAGATATTTGTATTCTGGGAATTTGTGGGGTACATCAAAACATTGGAATGACGATACCTGATTGGGGTGAAGCGGTAGTAAAACGAAAAATGGTGGACATCTCTAAACAGGTGATAGCACTCGTGACGAGTGATAAGCTAAATACGGCCGAAAGTTACATCGTCTGCTCGTTTGACGACTTGGATGTGATGTTGGTTGACAGCAGTATTGATGCCAAAGAATTGATGCAGTATCAAGATTTAGGTTTGGCGATTCTATAAATATAACAAGGGCTGTCTTAAAAATGGAGTGTTCCAATTTCAAGACAGCCACCCGATTATTTTTCTTTTTTGAAATTGTCGCCTCCGTCTTTGCGTAATTTACGTACAAGCATCTGGTTGAAAAGTTGTTCGGTCTTATACAATTCTGATAATTGACGCACGCTGATTACCTTTAAGAATTTCGCTTGATATTCTTTTTCTAGGTCAACTTCTTTTTGTTTCAGGCTCAAAATTTCCTTTAAACCAGCCAATATACGTTCGTCTGAACTAGTTAAATTTCTACTCTCAATCGTGATTTGGCGAATGCTTTTTCTGATTTCACTTCGTTTGTTTTCAAATTCATTAAAAACAGTCCAAAAGTTCTTTGCTTGCTCTTCAGAAAGGTTTAATCGGTTAGTAATTAAACCGATTTTTGCCGCTTTTATACGTTCTTTACCCTTTGGAAGCCCTGAATTGGCATCGTCCTGTGCTTTACAATTCGTACTAAAAAGCAAAGCAGTAGCTATGATAATGGAGATTATCGTTTTCATTTTTCTGTAAGTTTTAGTTATTATTTATGGTGAATTTTGAGTGTTGATATTACATATTTTCAATATCTTCATCCGCTGTGAATTGAGACACATCAATGCTTTGGATGAGTGCATTATCAGAGACGTTCAAGTTATTTAATAAATCATCTTCCTGAGCATCCATTTGTCTGTTTACGTCTAAGTGTTCTTCAACGTCTGTTTGGGGAATATTTTGTTGAATCAAAAAATCAATAATTGCTTCGTGCTGAACACCCGCCAGTGGCTCTGCTGAAATCTTTTCTTGTTTTGGCATAAACGATAAATATCCTAAAATAGCGATAGCCAACACTGCTGCAACGGATGCCGCCGTACGTTTCCAAGACCAAGTCACCAAAGAAATCGGTTCTTCTTCCTTATGAATTGTTTGTTCTTGAATTCTGGCAGTTAAATTATCAAAATAACCTTCTGGTACTTGGAATGGACTTACTTTGGGTAAATTATCCAAGTTAAATTTTTCATTCTTCATACCTGTAAGTTTTATGGATAGGTTTTATCAAATTATTGTTATTATACCTCTTAGAGTGCTAGAAAAGCAAAAGGTTTAATCTATAAACCAAAATCTTGCTCATTTGTCAAAAAATCTTCAATTTTTTTTACTGCAAAATGGTAAGATGATTTTAGTCCACCAACGGAAGTACCTGTGATTTCAGCTATTTCTTCGTATTTCATATCATCGAAATACTTCATGTTAAAGACTAAACGCTGTTTGTCTGGGAGGGTGAGTAACGCCTTTTGAAGCTTTAGTTGGATGTCCTCTCCTGATAAAGAAGGGCTATCGTCGAGTTTGTTTGCGAGTTCCTCGGTGAGGTCAAAATTGGGCAGGAAAAACCGTCTTTTCTTACGGCTAAGAAAGCTTAAACATTCATTGGTTGCAATGCGGTATAACCAAGTGAATAGTTGAGAGTCACCTTTAAAATTGTCTAATCCGTTCCAAACCTTGATAAACGTTTCTTGCGTAAGGTCATCAGCATCGTCATGGTCAATCACCATTTTACGAATATGCCAATAGACTCTCTGCTGATAAGTTTTTATCAGTAGCGTAAACGCATCGTTTCGGGTTTGGGGGTTAGAAAACTGTTCTAATAACTCTTTATCACTCATAGATTCCCATTAATGTCATTCTGAAAGCAGCTACCTCGTTCATAATTTTCATATAATTACTAAGATAGCTCCTTTCAGTCTGACAAAAAAGGGTTATCTCGAAAATTATGCGTTTTTACGAGCAATTGCTTTTAACGCTTTTTCTACGATAGAAGCTGCATTTAAACCATATTTTTCCATTAATTGAGCTGGTGTTCCAGATTCACCGAATGAATCGTTTACAGCAACGTATTCTAATGGAACGTAGTGTTCTTGCATTAATAATTGAGCGATAGAGTCACCTAGACCACCGTTCATTTGGTGTTCTTCAGCAGAAACCGCACAACCTGTCTTCTTCACTGATGCTAAGATAGCTTCTGAGTCCAAAGGTTTAATCGTGTGGATATTAATAATTTCAGCATTGATACCTTGTTCTGCCAAAATTTCACCTGCTTGGATAGCTTCCCAAACTAAATGTCCTGTAGCAAAGATACTTACGTCTGTTCCTTCGTTCATCATCACTGCTTTACCGATGATAAATTCTTGGTCTGGATCTGTAAATACAGGAATTACTGGACGACCAAAACGTAAGTAAACTGGCCCTTCGTATTCTGCTACTGCGATAGTTGCCGCTTTTGTTTGGTTATAGTCACAAGGGTTGATTACGGTCATGCCTGGAAGCATTTTCATCAAACCAATATCTTCTAAAATTTGGTGAGTAGCACCGTCTTCTCCTAACGTTAAGCCTGCGTGAGAACAAGCAATTTTAACGTTTTTGTTTGAATAGGCTACTGATTGACGAATTTGGTCATACACACGACCTGTACCGAAGTTAGCGAACGTTGTAGCAAAAGGAATCTTTCCGCCGATTGTTAAACCAGCAGCGATACAAATCATGTTTGCTTCAGCAATACCTGTTTGGAAGAAACGCTCAGGGTTTTCTTTGATGAAAGCATCTAATTTTAATGAGCCAATTAAGTCAGCACAAAGAGCGACAACATTAGGGTTTTTTTGACCCAAAACCTGCATACCTGCTCCGAAACCAGAACGAGTATCTTTTTTTTCTGTGAATGTGTATTTTTTCATTTTTCTATTTTTACTCGGTAGCTATGACCGAGGTACATTGCATTTTTTTTGATAAAAAATAATTAGCACTAGGGCAAGCCAAATTTTCAAACGAATACTTTGTTTAGGTCAATGCTTAATTCTGGAAATGTATAGGAGTTCATAATTTCATCTTCTACATAAGGACGTTGTCCGATGAATTTGCCTGTGTCGTTAAGGGTAAAAATAAGTACGTTCTTGTCAAGCGTGTTTACAATCCAATACTCTTTTACGCCTGCTTCTTCATAGACCTCAAATTTTTCCTTCATTTCCTTCTTACTATTGCCTGGCGATAAAATTTCGACAATTAAATCGGGTGCTCCA
>JARXAV010000007.1 GCA_029865665.1 Flectobacillus sp.
CGATGGTGCAATGGAATCCATTAAGAAAATGGTTTCGTGTTCAACAGGTATGAATGAGTACACCCAATGAACATTATCAATATTAATGGGAAAATGCATGACTGATGTCAGTTTGTTCATATCAGCGAGGAAGGGTTCTAATTGACTTTTTTTCGATTCGAATAGATCCAAGCAGCGAGTGTCAAAAAAGATATTGCGAGTTTGATCATTGAACTCTCCATAATATTTATTGATTATAAATACTAGAGCATTCAAATGATCCGAGGTCAACCATTCATTCAGATCTGCACAACTTGCTAGCCTTTCATCACAGATTCTAACGTACTTTGCGTAACATTGATGCTGAAGTCCCTGAATTTCAAGAAAGGAATTACTGACTATTTCGAGTGGATGGTCGTATCGACTACTACAGTCTTTCCTTTTTATTAATATGAGACTGACGAGTCTGTGCGAAAAGTCTACGTTAATCGAAAGCAAACTGTTGTTGATCGTGTTAAGTCGGGAATTGTTATCCAAGATGAACTGCGAGTACTTTGCATTTCGGTAGTTTGGAGAGTATGACAAGAAAGCGAATTTGTAAGAACCTAGTCGCTCTGAAAAATATATACCTCCTAAGCATTGAAGATCAAAACTTTGGAGAACTGTAGAATCTTGATCTAATTCTATAAGTCCTGATGGGACATAATTCTCCGGGTCGGGTCGGACCCACCGAAATGATGCTAATGACTTGGAGTTGCAGTCACAATCATAGTAGAACGAGAATGGTATCGGGCCTTTAAAACCAACAGATTGACCTCTGAACTGGACAACAAAAATTCCGCAGTGACTATTAAGTAATGCACTGGTGAAGAGATCACCAATAGAATCTTGTAGATCTTGCTCTGAAGCTATAGAAGACAGATCTATCAAGCCAACTTCAGAAACTTTCTTAGATAATTGTCTTTCGCAGAGGATGCGAACTAAGTCCCCAGGTGACACTTCTTCTGCAGAAAATAATTCAATGCGGAGATAGCTCAGCGATTCTTCATAAGAAAAATTCTCTCCTACTAAGTTCCTCAACAACTTTAAAGTAGAGAAATGGCATTTGCTTCTTGGATCCATATATTCTGTTTTATACAGAAGGCGAATTGCATGCATCACAAGGTTTAAAAATCCACAGAACAGATTGTTGGACGGGGTCAGTGCACTGACCGGGAGGTGTAAAAACTGGAACACTTCAGGCGTTGAAACAGTCAATCTCTCCAAGGTAACGCTTATATCTTCGTTTGAATTAAAGGATATTTCATTCTCCAAAATAGATTTAAATTGGTCCTTAGAAACCCTTTGACGTTTCAATATCTTTATTGTACTAATGATCCTATCACTGATACTCACATGGCGAAGATGAATGCTAGCAATATCTCTCGGAAATTTGCGTAGTCGATTATTGGGATCGAAGAACTGCTCAACCATACCATAAAGCTCCTGCGTCGTCTCTTTATTCAAATTTATACCAAGATTGTCTTGTATAGCCGATAATGCTTTATTCGGACTTTTTTCTTCAAACGCTTTCAGAACATCTGCATGTATAATTGCTGATATTAATCTTCCAGGTTGACAGTCACAATTTAGAGATCCCAGTTTAGTACATCCGACATAAAATATATCCTCTGCAAATACTGTCCTCGATGCTATTTCCTTAACCATAAAGGTTTGAGTCTTCTTATGCATCTCCAATAAAAAAGGATATTTATCCTCAAGTTCAGTTGGCGAGAGACTAATAGAGTCTTTTAATGTTGCAAAAAGAGTGCTAACCATTTGGTAGAGGAACCTATACACAAATCGCTTAGTTTTTCGTGTAAAATTGCGCCTCCCATCTCTGTCTAATGATTGAAACCAAGCAGATTTCTTTGATACGTTGATTTGTCTTTCGAGAAATGTTTCAGATTGCTGTAGAAGCATGATAGTGAAATCTTTCAAAAACTTTCCTCTATATGTGTAAACAATAAATAACTCGAAAACAGCAAACTGATTTAATTCCTTTCGTTTTCGCTGCTCAACCTTTTGATTAATTATCAACGAGATCATTTCATTTATGCTCTGCTTCCTTTCGGTTGTTTCACTTTCACTGAGTACTCTTTCGGACCAATCATCAATGAGTGAATCTTGGACTTTACTTTCGTCTACAATAACTGAAGCATCAAAAAGAATTTCTTGGACATTACATTGCTCTTCTAGGCTTTTCTCTACAACAATTTCCATTCCTGTAACAGATGTTGCAACATCAAAAAGAATTGCTTGGACTTTACATTGGTCATCTTCTAGGCTTTCCTCTAAAACAACTTCCATTTTTTCAATTCCTGTTACAGATGTAGCGTACAAAGTTGTCAGATGTTTGAAAATTCAAACAATAAGGAATTTCTTAAATCATTCAAAAACCAATCAACTTTCAAACTTTATGAGATATTTCCATCCAGCTTTCAAATGGATAAAACCCAGTTAAAATATCTGCAAGATCTCATCGGTTTAGGTTTTTCGAATAATGAGGCGATGGATGCGTGGTACCAACGCAACAATAAAGGAAAAGACAATTCTAGTAAAACAGTAAAGGTTGTTACTCTTTCAGGGAGGGTATCACTGAACGATTTTCTCAACTATCAGAAGACTAAACTGAATAACAAATATTGGGATGATTTAATCAGGAGCCAAAACCTGGGAAGTTTATTTGATCATTTCAATAATTTGGTGACTAGTACTCCTGCGACTGCTTCTTCTGCGCTACAGAATATCATTGAAGGAAAAAAAATCAGAAATTCTAAAGGAGAAACAAATGGCAATCGCAAACTTCGTGATCAATGGAAATCATTTACTGATGCAGGGTGGGATTTTCTTAACTTTAATCCGCTGGCAATTCCAGATCATAGTGATGGCATAAGCGGAAAATCGGCTCTTGAAATCGTTTCTTTGTACTTACACTTTGTGATCAATGAGGTGCTTTTGCAAAGGTTCGATGAAGAATTAAAAAGTTCTGAATCCGTAAAAGAGTTTTACAAAGGTATTTTTATTCGCATTTAGTAACATATTATTCTTACTTAATTTATTACCTTTTCGTTGTAGACACTTACAATGCTTTCACTAGAATGCTCAAGAGCAGGCGTTATAATGCTAGTCAGGCATTATTGTCGACCAATTCTGTTAATCGATGGTTTAAGCATCTAGATGGTCCGATCACAAAGACTCTTCCAAATGGAATTGAAAAAGAGATCAAAGGATCCCTTCAAAAAAATACAAGAACACGGCAAGAAAAAAGAACCAGAGGACAAATGTCGAACAATTGCCACTTCCGTTCGAATAAAGCTGTTGATTATGGGGATGCCTCGGAGAAGTACAACTACTCAAAGAATCAGCAGTCTTCTGAAGGGAATCAGGATTCTGACCCTGAACTCTCTGAAGGGAATCAGGATTCTGACCATGAACTCTCTGAAGGGAATCAGGATCCTGACCATGAACTCCCAGACTCTGAAGGAAGTGACGAAGAAGATGACGAGGATGAAGATGAAAGTAAATTCTACTTCTCAAAAATAGTCTTTGTAGAAACGAATTCTGAAATTTTTATGACGAAATTTATCTTCATGTCATGGTTAACTTTTGCTAACTATACTAAAGTTATTTTTCGTCACGATGATTTCAACAAGGTGGATACAAGGCGCCTGTTCATAATCATCAATATCAAAGTCGCTCATCAGGTAAGAACCTAATTTATCCGATTCCACATATCAATTTGTTAATCAATGAGTAATTTCTTAAATAAACAGAGTAATGTACAGAATAATATTTCTACATTGTAGAAATATTATTCTGTACATTACTTTGTCTTCCTGGAAACCAATCAAATAAAATCGAATGCTTTTATAATATAGGAATACTTAAATCGCTCTTTCTAAATTAAATAGACCACCATTCATCCTCTCAAAAACGATCGGGACGATCAACAGATGCCTCGTTAAGTAAGATTAGCATTTTTTCTTCATTTCCAGTGCTCAAATTTGGTGATTGGTAATATGTTTCTTAAATAATTAGATCACAATTCATTCTCTCAAAAACTATCGGGAAGATCAACAGATGCCTCGTTTAGTAAGATTTGCATTTTATTCTCCGTTTCTTCTGGTTAATTTTCGTCACGATGATTTGAAAAGGTGGATTCAAGGCGCCTGCTCATTATCAGCGTTATCAAAGTGGTGGCAGATCAGGTAAGAACCTATTTATCCACTTCCATGGATCAATTTGTTGATCGGTTAGCTGTTTCTTAAATAAACAGAGTAATGTACAAAATAATATTTCTACATTGTAGAAATATTGTTCTGTACATTACTTCTTCTTGGAATTAAAATGTTTTTTTCAAAAAAAAGAACTTATATTGCTCTTTATTAATTAAACAGACCACAATTCATCCTCCATGCAACGATCGCGATCAACAGATTCTTCGTCAAGTAAGAATAACATATTGTCTCCTTCATTTCCACTGCTCAATTGTGTTGATCGGTAAGTTTATTTAAATAAACAGATCATAATTCATCCTCCATGCAACGATCGCGATCAACAGATGCTTCGTCAAGTAAGAATAACATATTGTCTCCTTCATTTCCACTGCTCAATTGTGTTGATCGATCGGTTAGTTTTTTCTTAAATAAACAGACCACCATACATCCTTCATCAATCAACGACCGCGAAAAAATCGTAGTGACGAACCCGATACGAAGCAGCCAAGATTTCAATCATACGAAAATCATAATTGGGGTATAGTTTATGAAACACCACAATTACTTTTCGTTTGTCTATTCTTGGCTTCTTTTCTTATGTGTTTTCTTTTTTTAAGGTTGATGCAGCGCAGTAATCATGGTAACAACCTTCTTTTCCATATCTTGTTCTTCTTATTTCTCTCTCTCTCTCTCTCTCTCTTTCTCTCTCTCTCTCTCTCTCTCTCTGTGTGTGTCTATGTGTTTCTCTTTTTCTCTCTGTGTGTCTATGTGTTTCTCTCTCTCTCTCTGTGTGTCTCTATGTGTTTCTGTGTGTCTGTGTCTCTATTACTTTTTTAGGTACTTTATTTCCAGTTCAGATGTCAAGGTACGTCTTTCTTTTATTCTTTAGTGCTTTGATAGTAATAGTGAAATGAATTTCTTCTACCTTTGTGATTCTTTCTCTATCTGTGTGTGTCTATGTGTCTCTGTTTTTCTCTCTCTCTTTCTCTTTCTCTCTCTGTGTCTATGTGTCTCTGTGTGTCTCTCTCTCTGTGTGTCTCTGTTTCTCTATTACTTTTTCAGGTACCTTATTTCCTGTTCAGATGTCAAGGTTCGTCTTTCTTTTATTCTTTAGTGCTTTGATAGTAATAGTGAAATGAATTTCTTCTTCTAGGAACATAAAGTTAAAGGACCAAGCTCAGTAACAAAGGTATCAAGTTATTTATACTATTTTTACTTTTTAATAACTTTTCTTGAACTATTTTTACTAGTAAGGATGCGAGCGATTGAAGAAGTAGAAGAAGAAGTAGTAGTAGTTGCAGTGGTAGTAGTAGTAGTAGTAGTAGTAGTAGTAGTAGTAGTAGTGGTAGTACAAGCGATAATAAAGAACATTTGAAGCATGTTTCGACGAGATTCAAAGTGCCCAAATAAGGTCGTTCCATATATAAGGTGGTGCCAAAACGCACGAAAGACACTCTTATCCTGGACGGTGCGTCCAGGATAAGAAACCGAAAATAAGGTTTTTCCATATATAAGGTGGTGCCAAAACGCACGAAAGACACTCTTATCCTGGACGGTGCGTCCAGGATAACAGTCTTATCCTGGACGCTGTTATCCTGGACGCGTCCACGATAAGAAAATTATCCTGGACGCGTCCAGTATATTATCCTGGACGGTGCGTCCAGGATAAAACCTTATCCTGGACGTTTTGACAACGCGTCCAGGATAAGAAAAGCGTCCAGGATAAGCTGTTATCCTGGACCCAAGGTCCAGAATAGTTTTCTTGGTGCCTACTAATATTTAATCTTAACTATTACAAAACTCTTTACACTTATATTAACTCTTAGATG
>JARXAV010000015.1 GCA_029865665.1 Flectobacillus sp.
GAGAAAAAGCCAAAAGCAGACAAGGCTGAAAAGGCTGACAAAGATGCAGCGAAAGCAGCCAAAGATGCTGAAAAAGCAGCAAAGAAGGCAGAAAAGGATGCAGCAAAAGCAGCGAAGGAAGTGAAAGAGCCTAAAGCGAAAGGCGACAAAAAAGAGAAAGTAGAAAAGCCAGAAAAAGCGGAGAAAAAAGAGAAGAAGGAAAAGGTAGAAAAAGTGGAAAAAGAGGCAAAGAAAGTAGCAGATAAAAACCCTACAATCAAGCCAGAACCTAAAGGCACGAAAAAAGTAAACTCGGCTACTGAAAAGGCTGCTGCTGGTGACGACAAAGTAGTAGGAAAAGACGACAAAGGTCGTACTATCTTCGAAGGTCCTCGTGGTGGTCGTTACTACATCAACGCAAATGGTAACAAATCGTACGTTTCTCAAAAATAGTTTGACAAATGTACGGTCATAAAAAAGGAGTAACTCGCTGATGAGTTACCCCTTTTTTTATACATAAGTGTTGATTAACCCACGTAACGAGTTTCTTTTAGTTTGCCAGCAACAAGGAAGAAGATAATGGTACTGATAAACATAAGAGCCGTGAAGAACCAGTAATAATTTGCTCCTTCTAACTGAGCAAAAAAACCTCCTTCTACTTTACTTTGATTTACTAAAGATACGCCTAAGTTACCTATTGACACACATGAGAACCATAATGCCGACATTGTTCCTTTCATTGATTTTGGGGAATTTGTATAAGCATATTCTAAACCTGTAACCGAAACTAAAATTTCGCCCCAAGCTAAAATCAGATATGCCAATACTTGCCACCAAACAGAAGGATGCCCACCTCCATCAATTGATTGCTGAATCATAGAAATCACGACGAATGAAAGACCTGTCAACAGAAAACCTGTACCTAGTCTTCTCAACGGTGTTGTTTTAATACCCATTCGCTCAACAAATGGATAAACTCCATACGTAAAAATTGGAATAAAACTAACCAAGAAAATAGGGTTTAATACTTGTACTTGCTCAGGTAATAAGCTAAAGCCCAATCCTGTATCTAAATTTAACTTCGTTGCTTGTAACACCCATTCTGCCAAGTTCTGATCCCACAAAGCCCAGAAAATTGGAATAAAAGCAAATACTGCCAATACCCGATATACTGCTTTTACAGCTTCTACTTTCTCGGGGTCATAACTTGTTTTGGCAACATCTAACCACGAGTCGCCAGCTTGTTTTTTACCTAAATTAGTGAGAGCATACCATGAAATAAAAACGAAGTTATTACGATTAATGCCAGCTGGGGGTACTTTTATGTAGCGTTTTCGTCCTAAGAAGAAGGTGATTGTGGCAATGGTCATCAAGATACCTGGTACTCCAAAAGCCCAAGCAGGACCATAATTTTTGTAGATAATAGGAATAAGAATGTTAGAAACTACTGAACCCGTATTGATTGAAAAATAAAACCAACCATATACTTTAGACATCAAATGCTCGTTGGATGAGTCGAACTGGTCGCCCACATTAGCTGACACACAGGACTTTATCCCTCCTGCCCCCATGGCAATAATGATTAGACCAATTGAAAAAACATCGAGGTTTTCTTCAAAAAGAGCTAAGGTTAAATGACCAAAACAATATAAAATGGATACATAAAGAATCACTTTATATTTCCCAAAAAACCAGTCAGCAACTATCCCTCCTAACATCGGCATAATGTACGCCAAAGCGACAAACATGTGAACCTTTTCATTGGATTTTGCTTCGGCAACCGCTTGCAGAGCAGGGTTAAAAGTAGGGTTGAAAAATTGAGCCACAAGAAAGGTAGAAAGAATGGAACGCATTCCATAAAAACTAAAACGTTCGGCAGCTTCATTTCCGAGAATAAAGGGAATCGAACTCGGGTAAGTGCCTAATTTCTTGTTGGTTGGATAATCGGAATTAATTTCGCTCATAAGTACGAATTGTTAGTTTGTTAAATTATTGATGAGTCTAAGATATTTCTAGTGCTTAAATTTAACAAATTATTCTTCATTTCTTCATCATTTGTTCTAAGTTGCTATTATTTTACCAATCGTGAAACATTTTGTGGAACACTTTTTGTAAATATGACAGGAAAGCTTGATATTTGGGAAAAGAATTGAGTTTGTAGATTATACGATTATCGGCATTATTGTTGTTTATCACTAAGTTAAAAATCGGTAAAAGTTTGTTCAGTATATTTTTCAAGAAATAACATCCGTCTTGACGAATCTACTGAGCTGTCTTTTCAAACCGTTAATTAAACAAGACGTTATTAGTTAATAGTATATCCGTTATCGGGAAGCACTCAAAACCAATAGGTTAAGCTCTCGTGTTAATGACAGATATAGATAAGTAATAATGCAAAATTATGGATTTTGGATTTTGGATTAAATGTATTAGTTAGTAGTCATCCACAACAAAAATGAATAACTAATTTTGTACGATTACTTACGTAGCAAGACACATTTATTTTAAGAATCATACAGAAATAGATAGTTATAAGTAACTGATTAACACTATTTTATACAACTATGTTTTCTATGTGACGATGCGGTTAAATATGTCAGGGTACTTAAATAACTACATAATTTCATTTACTTACACAATTTTAGCTACCAAATAACCTAACACTGAAACAGGTAATTCAGACAAACAAAATGGGGAAAGTAATTGCAATTGCCAACCAGAAAGGCGGAGTTGGTAAAACAACTACCACAATCAACTTGGCTGCAAGCCTTGCGGCCTTAGAATTCAAAACCCTTATTGTAGATGCCGACCCACAGGCAAACTCTACGTCGGGCTTGGGCTATAATCCAAAAGAAATTGAAAACTCTATTTATGAGTGTATGGTAGATGGGGTGCAAATTCAAGATATTATTATCGAGACAGACATTCCTTATCTGCATCTTCTTCCTTCGCATATCGATTTAGTTGGGGCTGAAATTGAGATGATTAATATTCAAGATCGTGAAATGCGTATGAAAGAATGTCTTTCGACCATCACTGACTACTACGATTTTATCATCATCGACTGCTCTCCGTCTTTGGGGCTAATCACGATTAATGCCCTTACAGGTGCCGACTCCGTAATCATACCTGTTCAATGTGAATATTTTGCCTTGGAAGGATTAGGAAAACTTCTTAACACGGTCAAAATCATTCAATCTCGTTTAAATACCGAACTTACGATTGAGGGGATTTTATTAACCATGTACGACCTACGTGTTCGCTTATCGAACCAAGTGGTTGCCGAAGTGACTTCGCATTTTAAAAATATGGTATTCGATACCATTATTCCTAGAAATATCCGCTTATCAGAATCTCCTAGCTTTGGTGTACCAGCCATCGCTCACGACGCTGAAAGCAAAGGAGCTATTAGTTATTTGAACTTGGCTCGTGAAATTTTAACAAAAAATGGCTACGTTAGCCAAGAGTAATTTTTAAGTTGAGTTGATGTGTTTGTTTCCACGGAAAAAAGGCATCGCAACGACTAAATGTTTGTGAGCAACAGCTCCATAAATGGACTAAAACGGTACGATTATGAGTAAACCAGAAATAAATGCAAAAAAACGTGTGGGACTTGGTAGAGGCTTAGGGGCATTATTGCAAGACTCAGACTCGGTGAATAATGTTTCTTCGGAAAGACCAGTATATACCAAACCTATTGAGCGTCCACAACGTGAATCGTTTAGTTCAATGAATGAGATTTCAGTAGATTTCATTGAAACGAACCCTTTTCAACCACGTACACACTTTGATGAAGATGCCTTGAATGAATTAGCGGATTCGATTCGGGTTCAAGGGATTATTCAACCCATTACCGTTCGTCAATTGGGGCCAAATCGTTATCAGTTGATTTCGGGTGAACGCCGTTTACAAGCATCTCGTCGAATTGGTCTAAAGGCAATTCCTGCCTACGTACGTACTGCCGACGACCAACAGATGTTGGAAATGGCCTTAATCGAGAACATTCAACGTGAAAACTTGAATGCCATCGAAGTAGCCTTGAGTTATCAACGATTGATTTCAGAATGTAATCTAAAGCAAGAAGAATTGGGTGATCGTGTGGGTAAAAACCGTACGACGGTGAATAACTACATCCGTTTACTGAAACTACCTGACGTAATTCAAGCAGCTTTGCGTGACAATCGTATTTCGATGGGACATGCCCGTGCGATTATCAATATCGAAAACGCTGCCCAGCAATTAGCAATTTTTAACAAAATAATTTCGGAAGAATTATCGGTTCGTAAAGTAGAAGAAGCGGTTCGTGATTTGGCAAATGCTAACCTTATCGGCTCTGCTAAAAAAGAAACGAGCATCAAACAGGAAGTTAAAAGCCTTCAATTTCGCTTACAGGCGTATTTTGGGGCAAAAGTAACGGTGAAGGCCGATGAAAAAGGAAAAGGTGAAATTAAGATTCCTTTTACTTCACAAGAAGAATTAGACAAAATTTTATTGGCAATGAAAGCCTAAGTTCCGTTATGACAAACGGTACAATAAGCAAGCCAAGCGGGCGTTTTGGGTAGAGATAAATCCTATCTGAAATGAACCGTGAACTAAAAGAACTAGTTAATGAACAATAAACGCATCAAATCGTACTGTTATATCAATCTTGTTGTGATGGCTTTGTGTTTAGCTTTTGGCTTTTCGACCTCCGCACAAACTAGTAAGGTTGACACGAATCATGCGGTAGTACAAAAGAGTATTAGTAAAGACAGTCTCAAAAGCAATTACAAAATCATTCCTAGAGTTGCTACGCTTCGTTCTGCCATGGTGCCTGGTTGGGGACAAATTTATAACCGCCAGAAATGGAAACTCCCTTTTATCGCAGCGGCATTCGGTGTAAATATTTACTTCATTGCTTATAATGATATTCGTTACCATTACTACGAAAACTTATACGGCAGTTTCTTTCCAACCGACGGTTCTACAGCTCCGACTAGCATTCCTATTTTGATGCCTGATGGTAGTACTGTACAAAGGGAGAAAGCATCCGTGAAACGAATCGTGGATGGATATAGACGAAATAGGGATTTTTCGTACCTGTTTCTGATTGTTACTTGGGCTGCCAATATTGTAGATGCCAATGTAACGGCTCACTTAAAAACGTTTGATTTAACAGACGATATTTCGTTGAAAGTACAACCAACTATCTCAAATCCAAGAATTACAGAGCCTGTTTTTGGAGCTAAGTTGACCTTTGACTTTCATTCAAAAAAATAATCATTATTAATTTAACACGTAGTATTTATGAATATTGTTCTTCTCGGCTATGGTAAAATGGGGAAAGTTATCGAAGGGATAGCATTGAGCCGAGGTCATAACATTGTAGCTCGTATCGACATTAACAACCGTGCCGAATTTGATGCACTTACAACGGATCAAGTGGATGCCGTTATTGAGTTTAGCCACCCACTTGCCGCTTTTGAAAACGTAAAAGCTTGTATCGAAAAGGGATTCCCTGTCGTTTCGGGTACAACAGGTTGGTTGGAAAAGAAACCAGAAATCGAAGCATTAACTATCGAAAAAAATGGTACGTTCTTCTGGTCGTCGAATTACTCAATTGGGGTAAATATCTTTTTTCAATTGAATAAAGTATTGGCAAGATTGATGAATCCGCATCAGAAAGAATATTCGGTTACTTCGACAGAAATTCACCATACAGAGAAAAAAGATGCTCCTAGTGGAACGGCTATCACGATTGCAGAAGGTATTATCGAAAATTTAGACGGTAAAGATTCGTGGATAAATTGCGAAATTCCAGAAAATAATCAAGTGCCGATTTGGGTTGCTCGTGAAGGAAAAGTACCAGGCACACACATCGTTAAATACATTTCGGACATCGACCAAATTGAAATTCTTCATCAAGCTCATAGTCGTGCTGGTTT
>JARXAV010000164.1 GCA_029865665.1 Flectobacillus sp.
AAACGCCCTATCGCTGAAGATAAGTTGACAGCATTTGAAAAAACGCTGGTGAAACAAGTAGAAAGCGTTCGTATTATCCGTAAAAATGAAATTTATTACGAATTAGCCCACGATACACTTGCGGTAATCATTAATAATAAACGGGATGCAGAACAACGACTCATCAAAAGCTTAGTACAAAACCTACAAACCAGTTATTTTTTCTACAAAAAAGAGAAAGGCAGTTTATTAAGCGAACAAAGTGTTGCCTTATACGACCGTTTCAAGAATGCAATTGATGATACACTCTCACACAGCGAAGAGAAAACAGCCTTATTTTTATTTATTGAAAACAGCCGAAAGGAGAATACTAAAGAAAAAGAAGAGTTAGAGAAAAAGAATAAACGACTCAGAAATCTTCTTGCAGGAGTGATTGTATTGATAGGAATAATTGTAGCTGTGTTTGTCATTGCTTACCGACTAGTTGATGAGGAAAAGAATAATGCTGATAAAGCGAAAAACAATGCTGAAAATAGCTTAAAAAAATATAATCAAACCCGTGCTGGCCAGTTACTAATTGATGCCCAAACTTTTCTTGAAAGTAACGACACTGTATTGGCGAAAGGTAAAATAAGACAGGCATACACTTTAGACACTAACTCTGTTTCAAAAAGTAAGTTAAAATGGCTTTTAACTAGCAAATAACATGAAATACATCTTTTTACTTATTAGCTTTTTGTACATTCATTTGGACAGCATTGCCCAAAACCAATCTTCTTGTAGCACAGCTCAAAAACTGATGACAGAAGCGACAAAAATTGAAAATCAAAAGAATCCTAATTATGGAAATGCGATTCGTAAACTTTACTCTGCCCAAATAGCTGCAAGAGATTGTAGCCCAGCTAAAGAGACAGAGGTAAAAGGACGAATTATTACGTTATTTCAGAAAATTGAAGCTTTAAGAATACAAGCTGAAAAAGATAAACTACAAGCAATTAATAATGCTAAAAGAGCTAAGATAGCAGAGGATAGTTCTAAGAAATCAGCTTATAGAGCATTATTAGCCCAAAAGGACGCAGAACAAAAAACTAAAGAAGCTCAAATAGCTACTGATAATGCCACAGCCCTTTATTGGAAATCTGAAGCAGATAAACTAATTCCTATACAAGGATTACGTTTATTAGAAAAATCTTTACCTAAAGCTAAAGATAAAAAAATCATTAAAACTATCAAGCAAGCCAATGCGACTATTTTCAACCAAAGTAATAATCATCAATGGAGGGAGAAAAAAAGGTTTGAAAATACTGTTAATTTCGACTCTGATGCTAAAGTTTTTTCCCCCGATAGTAAATGGCTGGTAATAACATACGGAGATAATACAGCCAAAGTCTGGTCGATGGAAAAAGAGATTGAACATTACTTTTTAAAAGATGAAAAAACGATTAGCAACCCTACTTTTTCTCCAGATAGTAAATGGCTCATCACAAAAGATTGGAATGATAATTCCAAAGTCTGGTCTGTAGAAACGGGAAAATATTATGACTTTTTAAAAGATGAAAAAACGATTAGCTACACTACTTTTTCTCCAGATAGTAAATGGCTCATCACAAAAGATGGGAATGATAATTCCAAAGTCTGGTCTGTAGAAACGGGAAAACAGTATGACTTTTTAAACGATGAAAAAACGATTAGCTACACTACTTTTTCTCCAGATAGTAAATGGCTCATCACAAAAGATGGGAATCATAATTCCAAAGTCTGGTCTGTAGAAACGGGAAAATATTATGACTTTTTAAAAGATGAAAAAACGATTCGCTACACTACTTTTTCTCCAGATAGTAAATGGCTCATCACAAACGATGTGAATGATAATTCCAAAGTCTGGTCAATAGCAAGTGGAAAACAAGCTGACTTTTTAAAAGACGAAAAAAATATAAGTAAGGTCATATTTTCAGAAGACTGTAAAAGCCTAATTATCATCACCCAACATCAAGTAAAAACCTACGACACAGCCACGGGCAAATTAATCCAATGGTTATGGCTAAATAAAGCACCAACCCAAGTCAATATTATTGACAATCGCTATCTCTATGTCACGGTAGGCAAGGCAATTGTTAAAACAGATTTACAAACTCAGCAGGGTAATTTAATGAGTTTTGGAGATGGCGAAGAGTTGGATTACGAATACGATGAAATTGTAGAGTGGAAAAAGGCTCTTGGAGACCAGTACCTCCTACCGTTAGATGAGAAGATTAAGAAAAAATATGGGATAAAAGATTAATTATGATACAAATGATAGATACAAGACCTGTTATTATACTTGCTTTTGCCAACAGCCCAAGTTCCCCTCTTGATTATTTGAGTGAGGAGATTAAAAGGTGTAACGCTGCCTTCAATAACATTAGTAGTAAGTTTCAAATACGCTATCTATACGAGGCAACTATTGAAGATATTCAAAATGCCATAGACGAAACCGCAAGTCGTGTGGTGGCTTTTATGTATAGTGGTCATGCCAATGAGCAGTCTATCAATACTATTGGTCATGCAATGTCGGCTATTGGCTTGGCTATACAGCTAAAAAGATGTCCTAATTTAGCGTGGGTATTGCTCAATGGCTGTTGTACTAATCCGCAATATGAACATTTTGATAGCCTAGCTATCCCTGTATTTATTGGCACAGAAGCACCAGTAAATGACCAAACTGCGGCAAAATTTTCAAGTGTTTTCCTCAAAAAACTTGCCGAAGATGCTGATATACAAACGGCATTCAATTCCGCTATTGATGAAGCACAGGCATATTCCACTACTTTAATTGTCAGAACAACACGCTTTTTGGATGAAAAGCCTACCATTAGCATTAGCCCAACCAATACTTGGATAATGAATATCTTAAACAAGGAGAAGTTTATCAATTGGAGGTTTAGCTCAATTGATAGTACCAAATTAGAATATATTCCCAATAGCTTTCTAAAAGACTTTCTATACGAAAAACTCAGTGAATTGGATAATAATATCGCTGGATACGTAGATTTTGAAGATGCTCAAGGAGACATATTAGCCAAGTTTCCTCCTTTTATCAGTAAACAAATTCATAATTTATGTGCCAGTAGAGTTGAAGGAATCGCTGATTCAGGGGAGTATTTTGACCAACCCACTATAGAGCGAATCGGAAAAATGGTTGGCTTTTATACTGCTGTACAAGAAATATTCCTCAGTATTGCCTTAGCCGAATTGAGAGACTGTTTTATAGACAAGACTATCAATTATACGCAAGATAATAATCCATTCTTTTTCAATCAACCCGCTCGTTTTAACAAAATAGAATGGATTAGTAAAGCAATCGAATTTAAACAAACAACGAATATTCCTTTTTTTATAGAAGAAATAAAAGGGCTTACAACTAAGCATAAAACGCTATCAGCATTAGGGCAGTTCTTTGAAGAGCTTTCACTATTTTATCAAACTGCCAATCCTAATACAGCAGTTTTAGAGCAAAAAAGCCTTTTGGCAGAACAAAAATTGGTAGAGCTTTTAGGCTGTTGTTTGTTCCTAACACAATACAAATTTGTATCGGTAAAAAATATCGTGGTGTTTAAAAATAGGTCGAAACCACAAGCCCAATTTGATTATAAACTATCGGTTTATGAATGGAAAGGCGAACGCCAAGAAAATCCTGCGAACTTAACTAATCTAAATTTACACAACGAAATCCCTGACAATTTTTCTATACTCATCATAAAAGCCTTGAAGCAAGGTTTTATGCAGGTAAATATGAATGACCATATCAATAAGCAATTAAAAAGTGACCATTACTTGAATATTTCGCCCTTTATTATTGACCCAAATGTCATTTACGACAAAGCCCCAATTTCAAATATTTCATTTTTGGATGTCTATTCCGAACATAGGTTGACTTACCGTTCCTTGTATAAAGTAGAAGACCGTAAATCCATTGAAAATAACAAAGAAATGAAAGCGGTTTTCAATGATCTACAAGAACAATTCAAGGATTTTAAAAAACTTTTAAATCCGTAATAACATGAGCCAAACTCAAAGTCCCTTTCAGTTTTTAGCTCCGTACAGTGCGGATAAAAAAGACTCCTTTTTGGGGCGTGACCAAGAAATAGAAAAGTTATACGAATTAACCTTTGCCACCAATTTAATCATGGTATATGGTTCGTCGGGAACTGGAAAAACTAGCTTAGTTCAATCGGGTTTAAGTAAAAAACTAAGTGGCCCCGATTGGATTCCTCTCTTCATTCGTAGAGGTGATAATTTTAAGGCTTCCTTAACGAACCAACTGAAAGTTATTTCTAAAGTACAAAAAGAAGATACCAGTGCTTCTAAACATCTTGCCGTCATTAATCGTCGCTATTATCGTCCAGTCTATCTGTTTTTTGACCAATTTGAAGAAGTATTTACCCTGAGCGATAAACAACAATCCTATAAAGAAGAATTAAAAGAACTGTTTGAAACTTTAAATGAACTACAAAGCGAAAACACCTGTAAAATCATCTTGATTATTCGAGAAGAATTTCTTGGATTACTCTACGAATCAGAACAGTATTTACCCAATCTGTTTGATTTCCGTTTACGGGTAGAACCCATGAATAAAGGTAAAATTCAAGAGGTCGTTTCTGGAATTTTTCAAGAATTTAAGATTCAAACAGAACCTTCAACTCTAACAACAACGATTTCTGAGAAATTAGTAGAAGGACAAGCCAACAGACAATTAGCTTACTTACAAGTTTATTTAGAAAAACTTTGGCGTGAAGCAAAGCCTGTCGAATCAACCGACTCAATAGTAATTATCAAACAGGGACATGTAGATACTATAAAAGACATCCAAAATGTACTAGATACTTACCTAAATGAACAACAAAAAAACATCTGTATAGCAGTCAACGTAGAAGAGACAGTCATTAAAGAGTTACTGGACTTATTTGTGACAGATGATAGTACTAAAAGACCCAGAACCTTAGTATCGCTCCAAAAAGAAATTAAAAGGGAGCTGGATGAAGTAAAATTGGAAGAAATACTAAAGCAATTAGAAACAGCCAGATTACTTATCTTAGAAAAAGACAATTACGAATTAGCACACGATACCTTAGCCAAGGTTATTGATAGCAAACGGCAAGGAAGAGACTTGTTGATAAAGAACCTTAAAAATACCCTAAAATATAATCGAGAAAATCAGATTGAAATAGACCGAGTAGTACTAAAACAATATGATGAGCTAAAGCAAGACGCTGATTTTGATGAGGAAACGAAATTGTATGTAAAAGCGAATAGAGATAGGATTTTTAGGCAAAAAGGATTTCAGATATTACTTCTAAGTATTGCAATTACATCCCTTTACGCTGGATTTCAGTACTTTCAAATTAAAGAAAAAAAAGAGAAAGCAGAAAATGCTCTTGCTCAACAAAAAAAGGCTGAACTTGACAAAAAAGCAACCGAAGATAGATTAATGTTAAAACGTATTGAGGGTATTTTGAGAAATGGACAAAACTGTCCTGATGATGCAATGCTTGATAGCCTCATGGCTTTTAACACACAGAGTCAAAAGGACTCCATTTACCAAAAAAAAATTGGTGAAGATTTACAAAATACACTATTACAATTAGAAAAATCTGACTGCCCCAAAACTCGATTAAAATGAAAATATATTTATCCATAGTTTTTTTCCTACTTTTTATGAGTGATAGTCTTTGCCAGAAACAAAGCACCTCACCTTGTAACTCTTTTGATTGTATAATTAGCAGCATTCATAATGCTTTCAACAACAAGAATACGATAGACTATGGTAAACTCCTTAGCAATCTGGAAGATGCTGAAAACTATTTGAGCGATAAACAAAAAGATTACCGCTTAAAACGCCAACAAATACGCCACTTACGCTTAAAAGTATTTAAAGCCATAGAAGAAGAAAAGAAGAAAGCAATTTTAGCAGAAAAAAAAGCCCTACAAAAAACTAAAGAAGCTCAACTAGCCACTGATAATGCCACAGCCCTTTATTGGACATCTGAAGCTGATAAATTAGACAAATTAATTCCTCTCCAAGGTTTACGTTTGTTAGAAAAATCTTTACCTAAAACTAAAGATATGAATATCGTTAAAACTATAAAACAAGCCAATGCGACTATTTTCAACCAAAGTAATGACCATCAATGGAGGGAGAAAAAAAGGTTTGAGAATATTAATAGTTCTAAATCTACTTTTTCCCCCGATAGTAAATGGATGGTAACAATAAACAGGGATAGTACTGCTAAAGTCTGGTCGATAAAGAATGAGTGGATACCCAAATTCCTAAAACAGGAGAAAAACGTTCGTAATGTCTATTTTTCCCCAGATAGTGAATGGCTCATAACAACATACGCAGATAAAACTACCAAAGTTTGGTCGATAAAAAATGAGATGGTACATGATTTTTTAAAACAGGAGGAATATATTTTTGATGCCTCTTTTTCTCCCGATAGTAAATGGCTGGTAACAATAAACAGGGATAATACAGCAAAGGTCTGGTCGACGGAAAAAGAAATGGAACATGACTTTTTAAAAAAGCAGGAAAACGTTAGGAATGTCTCTTTTTCTCCCGATAGTAAATGGATGGTAATAAGATATATATATACAACTAAAGTATGGTCGGTGGAAAAAGGGAGTGAATACGACTACTTAAGACAGGAGAATAACGTTCGTGATGTCTCTTTTTCTCCCGATAGTAAATGGCTGGTAATAAAATACTCTGACAATACTGCCAAAGTACGGTCGATGGAAAAAGGGAGTGAGTGTGACTACTTAAAACAAGAGAAAAACATTCGTAGTGTCTATTTTTCTCCCGATAGTCAATGGCTCATAACAACAAATAGGGATAATACAGCAAAAGTCTGGTCGACAGAAAAAGAAATACTTCATGACTTTTTAAAAGAAGAGAAAAACATAGATAAGGCTACTTTTTCCCCTGATAGTAAATGGTTCGTAACAACAAATAGGGATAGTACCGCCAAAGTCTGGTCGACGGAAAAAGAAATACTTCATGACTTTTTAAAAGGAGAGGCAACTATTCGTGAGACTACTTTTTCCCCCGATAGTAAATGGCTGATAACAAGAGGCATTAATAATACCACCAAAGTCTGGTCGACGGAAAAAGAAATACTTCATGACTTTTTAAAAGAAGAGAAAAATATTTATGAGGCTACTTTTTCACCTGATAATAAATGGCTGGTAATAAGATACAGAGATAATACAGCAAAAGTCTGGTCGACGGAAAAAGAAATACTTCATGACTTTTTAAAAGAAGAGTAAAACATAGATAAAGTTACTTTTTCCTCTGATAGTAAATGGCACGTAACAACAAATAGGGATAATACAACAAAAGTCTGGTCGACGGAAAAAGAAATACTTCATAACTTTTTAAAAGAAGAGGCAAATATTCATGAGACTACATTTTCCCCTGATAGTAAATGGCTGGTAACAAGAGACATTAATAATATAGCCAAAGTCTGGTCGACGGAAAAAAAAGTACTTCATGACTTTTTAAAAGAAGAGGCAGCTATTAGTGATGCTACTTTTTCACCTGATAGTAAATGACTC
>JARXAV010000191.1 GCA_029865665.1 Flectobacillus sp.
TTACGTTCACCTGCATCTAGGTAAATTTTACGAATACGGATAGATTTCGGTGTAATTTCTAAATATTCATCTTTCTGGATATATTCCATTGATTCTTCTAAAGAGAAGTTCAATTTCGGAGCAATTCTTACGTTACTATCCGTACCAGAAGCACGCATGTTCGTTAATTGTTTCGCCGTTTGAACGTTTACTTCGATGTCATTTTGGCGATTGTGCTCACCAATTACCATACCTGTATAAACTTCTTCGTTAGGATCAATAAAGAATACACCACGATCTTGTAACTTATCAATTGAATATGGTGTTGCAGCACCAGAGTTCATTGAAATTAATGAACCGTTGATACGTCCAGGAATTGCTCCTTTATATGGTTCGTAAGCTTTGAAACGGTGAGCCATGATAGCTTCTCCGAAAGTTGCTGTCAATACTTTAGAACGCATACCAATCAAACCACGAGAAGGAATATTGAATTCTAAGTGTTGTAAGTCACCTTTAGGTTCCATAATCAACAATTCACCTTTTCCTTGAGTAGCTAATTCGATTACTTTACCAGCAGATTCGTCTGGAACGTCAACAACTAAGATTTCAATTGGTTCTAAACGTTCGCCGTTTTCGCCTTCTTTGAAAATTACTTGAGGTTGACCTACTTGTAATTCATAACCTTCACGACGCATCGTTTCAATTAATACAGACAAGTGAAGGATACCACGACCAAATACTAAGAATTTATCTTCAGAACCCGTTGTCATTACTTTCAACGCTAAGTTTTTCTCAGTTTCTTTGAACAAACGATCACGTAAGTGACGAGATGTTACAAATTTACCTTCTTTACCGTAGAATGGAGAGTTATTGATGGTAAACAACATGTTCATTGTTGGCTCATCAATCGAAATTCTTGGTAATGCTTCTGGATTTTCGTAGTCAGTAACAGTATCTCCAATTTCAAAATCTTCAATACCCATCATCGCACAAATTTCGCCAGAAGAAACTTCGGTTACTTTTGCTCTACCAAGTCCTTCAAATACTTGAAGTTCTTTGATTTTCATTTTCTTAACTGAACCGTCAGATTTCATCAAAGCAACTTGCATTCCTTCTTTGAACGTACCACGGTGAACACGACCGATAGCAATACGACCAACGAAAGAAGAGTAATCTAACGAAGTAATCTGCATTTGCGGAATACCTTCGTTTACTGGAGCAGGAGGAATACTTGCGATGATTACGTCTAATAATTCCGTAATATCTTCTGTTTGGCGTTTCCAGTCTGTACTCATCCATCCTTGTTTAGATGAACCGTAAAGAGTTTGGAAATCTAATTGATCTTCTGTTGCACCTAAGTTGAACATTAAGTCAAATACTTGCTCATGTACTTCGTCAGGACGACAGTTTTCTTTATCAACTTTATTGATAACAACGATAGGTTTCAACCCTAAGTCAAGTGCTTTTCCTAATACGAAACGAGTTTGAGGCATTGGTCCTTCAAAAGCATCCACCAAAAGGCAAACACCATCAGCCAATTTCAATACACGTTCAACCTCACCTCCAAAGTCGGAGTGACCAGGAGTATCAATGATATTAATTTTTACGCCTTTGTAGCGAACTGATACGTTCTTAGATACAATTGTGATACCACGTTCACGTTCCAAATCATTGTTATCAAGAATCAAATCACCGAATTCTTGGTTATCACGAAATAATTTCGATGCGTGGATGATTTTGTCAACAAGGGTCGTTTTACCGTGGTCAACGTGGGCAATAATAGCGATGTTACGAATACTTTGCATTTTTTCGTTATGCGTTAATTGTTATGTGTCAAGCGTCCATAGCTATTCCCTATTAACGAATAAACCATTACGCTTAACTCTTTCTCTGGTAATCAAGGTGCAAAGCTACGGATAATTTCTTAGAAAAATTCTATACTTATCGAAAAATAACGAAGTATTAATGCACTTTTACATGGAATAAGACTATTTGTAAGCTTCTGTAAATCAAATCATAAGCTATTTATCTACAAAAAGATAGCCCTTACATATTGCTACTTAAATTTAACCAAATTGTCAAAGTGCAATTTCAGTTCTCGAATAAAATATGATTTAAACACCTATATCGTACTTATCCAAGAATAAATTTTACTATAACTAGATTTCGAAAATAACCTATCTGTATTTAATCAAAAAGAGGTCAGGAAACTATTCCCGACCTCTTTTTGGCTTTCGCTATCAAGTTGAAACTATCCTTTCCAACGCTTCGCTACTTTCAACGCATAATCAACAAACGCTTTCACACTTGTTTCATATACTTCATTACCTGTTGATAGTCCATTTTCATCTATATTGGCAGGCGTTTCATGCGATTCGTACAAACGAGGAGATACAATCGAATAATTTTGCGTGAAGTTGATGACTTTATTTAACATCATACTCATTTCTATAGCAGGCATTTTGCCTCCTCTTCCTGATGAGACTCCTGCTAAAGCAAACGTTTTATCGTTAAATAAATGACCAAATGCTGGCCCTCCTAGTTGATTAATCGCATTGATTAATTCAGCATCTGGAAACCAGTTATATTCTGGCATCACAATAAATACTAAATCAGCCTTTCCCCAAGTGCCAATTAAGTGCTGTTGAAATTCTGAAAGGTTATCCTTGTTTAAAAAACCTTGTCCGAAAAACGGAATGTCATAATTTTCAAAATCTACTAAAGAAACGTCCTCAAAGTCCATCGCTTTCAAGGTGTGCTGAAGAAATTTTGCGAAACGCAAGGAATTACTTTTTTTACGAGGTGATGTCGAGATAATGCTAATGTTCATAATATATGGGAACTGGTTTATTTAAGCTCTAATGAATATACTTATTTTTCGACTAATTGTTTAACAGTACCTTAAAACATTGAGAGAAAGCCTGATAGCCTTCTCGTACTTTCAAAAGAATCTATATAGGCTTTATAAATTCAATCGGGAGTTCTATTGATTCTTTGCTAAGTAGTATTTTACCGACGAATTTCTTAAATCGGCAATGTATTACTTTTCGTGATAAAAAAACTAAAACAAATGTATTACACTGTACAATGTATTCAGAATAATCGTTTAGATTTATGAGATAATTTATCCCAAAAGTAACATTCTAACTTAATATTATGTCTAATCAATCTACTCAGAGTAATCAATCTGCTCTTTACACACTGATGACAGTGTGGTTTTTTTGGAGTTTCGTTGCAGCCTCCAACGGTATTCTTATCCCACTTTTTAAAGATAAATTTGCGTTACAACAATGGCAAGCACAGCTAGTGGATTTTGCCTTTTATGCAGCGTATTTTGTAGGTTCAATTTTATATTTTGTTGTTTCTGGATTCATCAAGGGAGATGTTCTTAATAAAATCGGGTATAAAAATGGTATTATCTATGGACTATTAATTTCGGCAGTCGGTACACTTTTATTCTTCCCTGCGGCAGAATTAAAATCGTTTCCAATTTTGCTTGCAGCCTTATTCATTGTTGGCCTAGGTTTCTCGCTTCAACAAACGGCAACACAACCATTTATGATTGCTTTGGGTGACCCAGCAACGGGGGCTCAACGTATCAACCTTGGTGGTGCAGTAAACAACTTAGGTGGAACAATTGGACCAGCTCTAATTTCATTCGCAATCTTTGGTTCAACTTCTGCTGATGCAGCTAAAAATGCTTCTATTGATTCCGTAAAAGCACCTTACTTAATTCTAGGGGCCGTGTTTGCTCTATTCGCCCTTTTCTTTAAAATGTCAAAACTTCCTCGTATTACAAATGAAGAAGAAGTAGAAATCGGAACGGGTGCTTTAAAATACCCTCAATTGGTATGGGGTATGACAGCTATCTTCGTTTATGTAGGCGTTGAAGTAACTGTGGGTAGCAACTTAGGGGAATACTTAAAAGTAACTGAAAACTTAGATTCATCTCAAATTGCAAAATATGTTTCGTTGTTTTGGGGAAGTATGATGGTAGGGCGTTGGACTGCATCTATCGGTAACTTTGAAATGAAACAATCAACCAAACAAATCCTTTCGGTTATTGTTCCGCTTGTGGCATTTGCGATTGTACTGGGTGTGAATAAATTAGGTGGAAGTGAAATCGACGATTTACTACCTTATGTATTCTGTGTATTTATGATGATTGCGGCCTTCTTTGTAACAAAAGAAAAACCAGTAAGAACCCTTTTAATTTATACAGCTCTTGGCGTGGTTACTTCTATCGCTGGCGTAATCTTAACAGGAAAAATCGCACTTTTCTTATTAATTAGTGGAGGTTTATTCTGTTCGGTATTATGGCCATGTATCTTCTCTTTAGGAACAGCAGGTTTAGGAAAATATACGAACCAAGGTTCTGCATTCTTAATCATGATGATTTTAGGTGGAGCTGTATTACCAGTTGTTCAGGGAGTTATTGCCGATAAAGTAGGTATTCAGTTGTCATACCTTATTGCAACTGCTTGTTTTGCCTACTTGTTCTTCTTTGGTATTTCAGTACAGAAATCACTTCAGAAACAAGGAATTGATTTTGATAAAGAGGTTGTTAAAGGTGGCAAATCTGGTCACTAACATACATGAACCTACCTTATATAAAAATAGGACATGGTACAGAAATCCTGCTCGCCTTTCATGGGATTGGGCAGGATTTCTCTGCTTTTGAAGATTTCGCCATTACCTTTCAGGAACAATATACTACGCTGTTATTTGACCTCCCTTTTCATGGGCAAAATCAATGTACACCACCTGATAAAAGCTTTAGTAAGGAAGCATTGGCCTTGTGTATTGAAGCCATCTTAAAACAAGAGCAGATAGAGCGATTTTCACTCGTTGGTTTCAGTATGGGAGGGAGATTTGCCTTGAGTATCGCCAACTCTTTTGCTCCGAAACTAAATCAACTTATTCTGATTGCTCCAGACGGGATAAAAGAACACCCGCTATTTCTTTTTGCAACTTGTTGTAAAGTAACTCGCTTTTTGTTCAGAAAAGTGATTTTTCATCCTTCTCTACTAGCTAAAGGGAGTAGCCTTTTGGTGCGTTTAAAACTCCTAAACCCTAGTATCCAACGGTTTTCATTAAGCACACTTAACACCGAAGCAAAAAAACATCAAATCTTCAATGCTTGGGTTTCATTCAGAGAGTTGAAATATGAAAAGTCATTAGTCAGGCAATTAAACGATAATGCCGTAGAAGTAAGTATTTATATTGGCCGTTTTGATAAATTACTACCATTAAAGAAAGTAAAATACTTACATAACCAACTAAATAATAGTCATTTAACCTTGTTGAATTCTGGACATACAAGAATGATTGAACAAACGACACTTTATTACCTCAATATTACTCCAAAATCACCTTAATGTTAATTAAATAAATAATTGGTAATGTGAAATTAACATTTCATCAGTTAAGTATTTATGCTCAATTTAATTCCAAGTATATTTGTGTCATTATCGTGTACATAAAATATGCATACACCACTCTAAACACGGTAAGACGATTCCATTATCAGAGTAAAGATATGCAATAAAGCCTTTACATAATCCTTATCAAGTAGTTACTACACGTCAATAAAAAGGAGTATTCATTCCTTTTTATTGACTTTTTCTTTTTGAAGACCCTTCACTTACAATTCCTTCACTTCTTCATTTAAGTAAATGAAAAAAATTATCTACTATTATTTTTGTGTTAAAAGAAGAATTGAACCACTTAATGTTGAGTGCCTCCTGACAACAGATACACTATTAACGAATAACATCTTGTTACTATAGATAAACAAAAGAATTGAGAAAAGGAGATTCAGCAGACAATCATATTGCTGTTTAGAGAAGGCTAATAAACAAAAAAGTCTTTCAGAAATCTGAAAGACTTTTTGATGTGGAAAAAGGCGGACTCGAACCGCCGACACACGGATTTTCAGTCCGATGCTCTACCAACTGAGCTATTTCTCCATTTACTATACCCGATGCGTCATTCGGGACAAACTTAATCACTCTAATAAACTTTCAACAAAAGCTGAAATTTTGTGGAAAAAGGCGGACTCGAACCGCCGACACACGGATTTTCAGTCCGATGCTCTACCAACTGAGCTATTTCTCCTTTTACTCTAATAACCCGATGTGTCATTCGGGAGTGCAAATGTCATAATTATTTCTTAAAAAATCAAATTTTGCCCAAATAAATATTTATTTTTTCGTACATAACTATCTTAGTTTCTCATATTCAAATACTTATAAATCAAAAAAAAACGCTAATTGCTCATAAAAATCAACAATAAGCCCTATTTCTATCCTCTTTTATCAATATTAAAGTTTAATTAGTAGTATGCTTGCATAATAATTCAAAAAGAAAGATATTTACATAGTACTGTTTTTTAAAGAAATAATCAAAATAAATGCTTGATTTACGATGCACATACTACAACAGATTAGCTTTGCTATTCTCTTAGCAATAGCAGGCTATTTAATCGGCAAACGATTTCAGCTTATTAAGCAAACTATCCAGTTAGGAAAACCATTGGACAGATACGATGAACCCAAAGTACGGCTATTCACCATGCTCCGTATTGCTTTTGGACAAAAGAAAATGTTTGATAGACCTATAGTAGGCTTACTCCATTTCGTCGTATATGCAGGTTTTCTATTAATCAATGTAGAAGTATTAGAAATTGTATTGGATGGGTTACTAGGGACGCATCGGTTATTCGCACCGCTTCTAGGTTCTAGCTATCCTTTCCTAATTTCCTTTTTTGAAAGTTTAGCTGTAGGAGTTATTCTGGTTTGTCTTGCGTTTTTATACAGAAGAAATGTTTCCCATATCAACCGCCTACAAGCTAATCAACACAGAGAATTAAATGGTTTTCCTGTAATGGATGCAAATATCATCTTAGTTACGGAAATCGTTTTGATGCTTGCACTATTAACCATGAATGCCACCGATAGTATTCTACAAGATAGAGGTAACGAACACTATATCGCTGTTGGCTCGTTTACGTTTAGTACGTATCTTAAACCATTGTTCTCTACATGGACAGACGCTTCGTTGATTGTTTATGAGCGAACTACCTGGTGGTTGCACATCATCGGTATATTGGCATTTGCTCTTTATGTAAGCTATTCCAAACACTTGCATATTTTCTTGGCATTCCCCAACACGTATTTTGCTGATTTGAATGCGAAAGGTACGATTTCAAATATGCCTGAAGTCAGCAAAGAGGTAAAAATTATGCTTGGTTTGGAAGAAGCAGGAGAAGCGAGTAGCGAAATTGCGAGGTTTGGAGCAAAAGATGTGATGGACTTAACTTGGAAAAATTTAATGGATGCCTATTCTTGTACCGAATGTGGTAGATGTACCTCTCAATGTCCAGCGAATTTAACAGGTAAACAGCTTTCTCCTCGGAAAATCATGATGGACACCCGTGATAGGCTAGAGGAAGTGGGTCGAAACTTACAAGCCAACAAAGGAGTGTTTATAGACGACGGAAAATCACTTTATGGCGATTACATTAGTTCAGAGGAATTAAGGGCTTGTACGACCTGTAATGCCTGTGTTCAGGAGTGTCCTATACTGATTTCACCCGTGGACATTATCCTTTCGTTAAGACGTTATCAAATTATGGAAGAATCTAATGCTCCTAGTTCTTGGAATGCGATGTTTTCAAATATTGAAAATAACCAAGCACCCTGGAAGTTTGCTCCGTCTGACCGTTTTAACTGGGCTAAAGACGTTCAATAGCATTTAAACAAAAATTCCCGAGTTTTAAAAAACTCGGGAATTATGTATCACCCCTTATTTACCTATTAATCAAATCTAACTATGTATTTCTTACTTATATGAAAGCTTGAAATTTTATCATTTTGTATTACGAATACACTCCTCCAGTAATAAAGTTCTGAAGATGGCTAATCGTATTTTTTTGATCATCAATTATAAAGCGAACTAAGTCCCCCATAGATACTAAACCAACCACATCGTCTCCTTCTAAAACAGGCAAATAACGAATATGTTTTGCCGACATAATCGACATACAGGTTTCTATTGAATCCTTTAACGAAACGCTACTTGGACTTGTCTGCATGATTTCAGCAATATGTGTATCATGAGAATTTTTTCCTAATAGAGCAACCTTACGTGCATAGTCTCGTTCCGTCAGCAAACCTGCATAGCGACCATTTTGGCTAACAATTAAAGCTCCAAAGTCATTAGAAATCATTATCTCAAGAGCTTCATATACTGTTTTCGACGCATCTATCGTTTTTACAGCACCTCCTTTTTGGAGTAGTAGTTGGGAAACTTTCTTCATAGTCTTAACTTTTACATTTCATTATTTAAGTTATAAATAATAACTTAAAAATGCAAATTAAAACTATTATTTCCCACCAACTAAAACGGTTGTCATAGAATCAATACTTAAATACTTAGATGCCATCTCTAAAATATCTGTAGTCGAGACACTATTAATTCGTTCTACATAATTGTTATAGTAGTCCAAAGGTAGATTTTCAGATAAAATTACCTTATAACGATCAGAGATTTCAAATGGAGTAGTCAATGAACCTGCGAACGAGCCAATCATATAGTTTTTTACAACCTGAAGTTCTTCATTTCCCACTGGTTCTGTTTGTAAGCGTACTAACTCATGGTGGATTTCTTGAATGGTTTGCTCGGTAAATTCTCTTTTGGTATCAGTTCCCAAAATAAAATACCCTCCATGTGTAGATGAAACTAAATTAGAAGAAATACCATAAGTGTAACCCTTATCTTCACGTATATTTTTCATTAATCGTGAACCAAAATATCCTCCAAAAATTTCGTTTACCACAAGCATTTTAAAATAATCAGGATTAGCTCGCTGCATTAGTACTTTCCCCATACGCACAGAAGTCTGTAATGCACCTTCTTTTTCGATAAATATGGGAGCTTGACCATAGTTTGGAGCAGGAGCTGAAACCAATTTTTGGGGTACAGCTTCTAGCTTATCTTGTCCAAAAAACGATTCAATTAATGCGATTTCAGTATCTCCCACCTGACCCGATAAGAAAATTCGATATTTCTTACCTTTCCAAAACGATTCATAAAAATTAAGAACACCCTCTCTCGAAATATTCGAAATGCTAGCTTGAGTCAATTTATTTGCATAAGGATGGCTTTCTCCAAAAATATTTTTACGCAACTCTTGTCCAGCGACATAAGCCGTTTTTTCTTGATTTACTTTAAGGCTCTGCTCTTGGATTTTCTTTAGCGTTTCTAACTCTTTTTCGGGAAAAACAGAATCCGTTAAAATTTCTTTAATGAGCGGTAATAAAGCTCCCAAATGCTTAGTCAAGCCATAGAGTGTAAAATTTGCTCTATCCAAACCATGTCCAAATTCAACAAAAGAACCATATTGGTCAAAAAACTCGCTGATGTAATTAGAGGAATGTTTACTTGTGCCCTCGTTCAACATTTTAGAGGTAAACAAAGATGTTCCCTGTTCTGTATCATACCAAGCACCAGCTTCAAATGAAATTTCTAGTCTAACCACAGGTTGCTCACCTACATTGACCACATGAAGCGGTGTCCCATTAGCTAAAATCAGGTTTTGTATAGGTGGAATAGGGACGTTTTTTATTGTTTTAAAATCAGGACTGAGCGTTCTATTTAAAGTCATATCGTTATGTATCATATAATATTTCGTGTAAAGCCTTAAAGTTAATGAAATACGCATTCAATTAACACATCTGTATCCATGAATTTGTTTTGAATTTATGCCAAATTATACAGGAATAAGCATTACTTCTTCATAAAAAAAAGTGGCACCTTGTCGGATGCCACTTTTCAATGCGTTGAACTTGTATTTAAATCTCTTAATTAGCCGCTAAGCCCGCACCGCTATTAAAATTAGCATGTAATGAAAGGCGTAATGTCTGAGCTAAAGGACTTCCTCCTGTTGTAGGAATCAAGTAAGCAAAGTCAATACCATATTTTTTATCTATTTTAACCCCAAAACCTGCTGTTAAATAGCTATTTTCTCTTTTATCAACAGAACCATAACGATAACCTAGACGAGCAGCAAACATATCGTTATAAAGGTATTCAGCACCAGTCGAAAGCGTAACCTCTTTTAACTCTTCGCTAAATCCGCCAGGAGCGTCACTAAATGATCCTAAAATTGCACCAATAGCATTATTTACAGTTCGTAAAGCCCCGTTTGCTCCTTGTGGAGTTGGTACCATTAATTTATTCACATCAACCGTCAACGTTAATTTATTGTGTTGGTCAATATTATTAGTTGCGGCAAAACCTGCTTTAAAATTCGTTGGAATAAAGTTTGACTCTGGTCCACCATAAGATACACGACCTGAGATATTTTGAATCATAATCCCCCAGTTAGTACTCCAACTTTTATCTCCTTTAGAAGTATGGAATAGACCTAAATCAGCAGCAACTGTTGATGCTGGACTTGCAGGGAAACTTCCTGTCGAAGTAGATACTGTTCCTTCAAATAAGGTAGAATTGATGTACTTGATATTCAATCCCAAACCTAACTTCTCTGATAATTTTCTTGAATAAGACACAGAAATAGCATAATCCTTCGAATTGAATGTTCCTTGAGAATTACCCTGAATGTCAGTTTTCTGGAACATCCCCATATCGAAATAGTGGATTGATGCCCCAACAGTTTGGTTGTTCTTGATCTTCTTGTAGAAACTAGCATTCAATAATGCCATATCGTTTACAAGTTGACGTAACCAAGGAGTATAAGAAAGCGATACGCCCATATCCTTACCGGCGAAAGGTAGTTTCCCTGGATTCCAAAAGATTGCATTTGCATCTCCATCTTGCGAAGATAGAGCTACACCCGCATCTCCCATTGCAGCTGAACGAGCATCTGGTGTAAGAACCAACGACTGAATTGTTGGCGACGGAACATTCTGTGCCAATAAAGCAGTAGAGGATAATGTTAATCCAAGCATCAAAGACGCTGCAAAAGCGTTTGTAACTTTTCTAATCATTGTTTTTAAGGTTAAAGTTTCTCGGACGAGGTATATCAAAAGTAATACATTAATAACTTTTTCAATAGAGATTACCTAAAAATCCTTCACTTAAATTATTTAACGGAAATCAATTTACCATATCCCGACTTCTTATAGGTTGTTGTCTGAGATTGTACAAAAATACGATAAAAGTAATTACCTCTTGCAAATGTGGAAGAATCTTCCGTTAAATCTAAAACAATTTCTTTACAAGGGGATGTTACTTGATAAATATAACTAGTCTGTTCTTTGACAAGATGCCCAAAAACATCATAAATATACAAGGAAACAACAAAATCATCGCCAACTCGGTCATGTTCAAAACTAAACGTTGTTCGAACATCAGCAGGATTGGGGTAACAAAAAACAGTGGTCAAATTGGTATTTGATGATGTATTAACCCAAAAGTCCAACGTAACCACTTTTGAATTATTATACGTATCCCAAGCTTTTATTTGAAGCGTATGTTTTCCTTCGGCTAAATTAAAAATAGGATACCTAATACTCCCATTTGTATATGAACCGTCTTTAGCAAGATAATATGCTGTCAAATTAACTTCTACACTATCATCTATCATTAAGATAATCTGATGTCCTAAGCCCTGATTTGATAAGTTTATTCCGTGTGCATCTCCTAATTCTACCGCTAAGATAGGGGATGAAGTGTTAATAACAGAACTTGTTTCTTGATTATTTATATAAACTGTAATTTTGGGGGCAATTGTATCTATTTCAGTGATATTAGCAGCTCCTCCAACGAATGGGAAGCTACCTCCAGCAGCTATTCTATTAGAAATGGTATCGGTTGCAAAAAGTAATATTTTCCCTTTTCCATACTGATAATCAATGTCTTTTGGCAAAACAAAGGTAGCGGAAAATTCGCCATTTTTAACAGGTAGTGTACC
>JARXAV010000278.1 GCA_029865665.1 Flectobacillus sp.
CTAAGACAGTACATTTTAGCCCTGAAAGGGCGACATACCTAAGCCTAGGGTGAAGCCCTAGGTCTCGAAATTTAAATTTCCCAAACGTTTTTCAATCCTTCGTACACTACTAACTCATCATTACTCGTTCACCACTACGTATTACGCATTATAAACTCGGTTCTATCATAATCACCTCTTCTTTGTCTATAATCACTTGACCTTCTAATAAATCCCTTGTTTTACGAACGTATTTTTTAGGTGTTACAATCACAGGACAAAGCGTATCCGTTCTTCTTTTAGAATGATAAGCAGCCAAAGCCGCCGCTTTTTCAATCACTGGAATAGGATATTTCTTACCCGCTTGTCGGCGTATAATCACGTGTGAACCTGATACGTCTCGGGCATGTAGCCATAAATCTTCTTTTCGGGCATAGCGTTGAGTAAGCAAATCATTATTCTTCGCATTTTTACCGATTAAGATTTCCCAGCCCTGATAGACGACGTACTTAAATAAATCCTGCACGGTTAGCACTTCTTTTTGAGAAGGTTCAAGCAAATTTGCTTTTAGATACTTACGCAACTCTTTCAGGGTTGCCACTTTCTCGATTGCTTCAATATGCCCAGATAATTCGGCAAGCAGTTCTTCTTTCACCGAAATATTTTCCATTAACTTCTGAATTTCTATTCGTTCGTTTTTAGATTTTCGATAATAATTTTCTGCATTTTTCTGAGGTGTATAATCCGATTTAAGACGTATTTTGATAGGCCTATCTCGATAAAAATCATACAGTTCTATCACCTCCGTACGTTCGGGAATCGCATGTAAATTAGCCATGATGATATTGGCAATTTCGTCATGTTTTACATCATCTTCTAAGCCCGATAATTGCTGATAACACTTATCAATATAGGTTTGTGTGCGCTGCTGTTGCTTTTGTAAAGTTTTAACGACGGTGGCGGCCTCTTTATCAAAAACATTGATTTTCATCGAAGCATAATAAAGGGCATTACTTGCTTCTATAGGGTTTTCCATTTCCTGAACAACCTCCTCCCCTGTTTCGATGAGCGATAAAACGGGTTGAAAATTTACGGTCTTGATAAAGTATCTCGGCGAGTCTAATTGACGAATCACATCCGAGATACGTTGCCATTTCTGAGCCAAGTCTTCATTTGCTTGTTCCTGAGATTTTAAGTATTTGGCAATCTCTTTACCAAATGTTGGAAACAAGGCATACATATCACCATTCGATGCTTCAAAGGCTTCAAAATGCTGGTCTAAGTCACGATCTAAGGTATCTAAATCAAGATTATTATCAGCTACTAATTTGTTGTGAAATAAATCCAACACTTCATTTCCTTGAAATAGAATAATATTTGAGCGATTACCATACATTTTAAAGAGTAAAACGTAATCGTTTTCAAAATACAAAGCAAATGCTCGTTCATTGACAAACTGACGTACCGACAAGACTGGTAGGTCGATTAATTCTTTAAATAAATCAACAGAATTACGTCCCGCACGTCTGAAATCATTGGGGAAATTAAGGCACGCAAAGTCTGGATGCAGCACCGCTTTGATATAAAATTCACGAGGTTGTTTCCATTGTTTGCCTTCTGAACAAAAGCCTAACACCAACTCATCTTTCTCTTGCGAAAAACATTCTGCCAAATATAAGCCCGTAACTTGTTGGGAAATTTGCTGGGAAAGGTGACGCAGAAAATAATAATTCGTTTGCATAATTCTACTAATTCAAAAGGATGTAATAATGAGTGAGAAACAAAACGGAGAGTCCTAAAATTCAGAATTCTCGTTGATGTACCGAACCACAAAGGTACACAGAATTACCGAAGTAGTTTATACGGGTTTCAGATAGATTGAGGGGCAGAAAAAGGAACTACCTATGACTATTTTAGTGCCTCCAAAATGGCTATTGAAGCTAACAAAAGAACAGACAACAAACTTCCAAATACTTGTCTATCAATCAATAAAACAGCACAATAGAAAAACAAAGGGGTACAAAGTAGTAATACTTAATTAGAAAAAAAATAATCTTAAATAAATAGGATTGTATAAAATTATACCTACATTTGATGCAGAATAGTTAGAGAACGTAAGATAAAGAGGGATAGAGGTGTAGCTTTTCATATAGTTTCGATTGCATTTAGCGTTGGTTTTGTTTGATTACTAACTCGTTAAACTTTTAAAACTTACGAATCGTACAACTATTTTTAAGTAGAGATCATTCTACGCTTTTATCATTTTTTTACTATTTATTTTATTTTTTATTACAATCATGCAAACAGGTAAAGTAAAATTCTTCAACGAAAGTAAAGGATTTGGTTTCATCGTTGACGATGCAACATCACAAGAAATTTTTGTTCACGTTACAGGTTTAGGTGGTATCACAATTCGTGAAAACGACCTTGTTTCGTTCGAGACTATTGACGGAAAGAAAGGCTTAAATGCCGTGAAAGTGCAGAAATTATAATATGTAATACTTGTTTGTAGTGGTTATATTTACTGACAACAATCGATTACTATAATATTTAAGAAGATATAGTCTTTTTTAGTAAAAAATCCCAGTCAATCGGGCCGGGATTTTTTTTTCTTATTTAAAGTTCAAATTAAGTAAACGCTCAAAACCTTTACAACAGTTTGCAATTTTGGATAATAGTGTGTGGAGCAGTTCATCACTAAGCATCGCATTTTTTATTTTTTATTTATACTTTTTTTTTATTTTTTATGCAAACTGGTAAAGTTAAATTTTTCAACGAATCTAAAGGCTTTGGATTTATCGTTGATGACGAGTCAAACGAAGAAATCTTCGTACACGTTACAGGATTAATCTCATCTGTGATTCGTGAAAACGACAACGTTTCTTTCGAAGTAACTGAAGGAAAACGTGGTTTGAACGCTGTTAACGTAAGAAAAATCTAGTTATGTGAATTTGAGAATTCACAATTGGATTTATAAAATTTGAAATTCAGAATTTATCTTTCTATATATAGGATTCTTATTTACAAGATCAATCTTATTGAACGTTCTTGAGACCCTTAGCCTGCGGGCTAAGGGTTTTGTCGTTTTATAGCCACAAGTATTTACTATTTTATTTATTCTGATTACCTTTGTGTACATTTCAAAACTCTTCTAATGCCATGTAATGCTGTAAATCAATAGTTTACCTTCTCTATTGCTATTATTAAAATAGCAAGTGGTTTTATATTGACTTTACAAAACTTAAAACATGGCACTTTCTCAAAAGTACAACCGTACTTATCATTACCCTTTTTCACTTGGAGCAAGTTCGGATGATCGTATTCATCTTAACTACTGGGAAGACATACAGCAAATCACGCAAATTATACACACTGAGAAATTAGATGGGGAAAACAATTGCCTCTCTAAATACGGAGTATTTGCACGCTCTCATGCCAGCCCAACTGTTTCTCCATGGACTCAATCGCTTCGACAACGTTGGGAGTTAATCAAACATGACTTAGGAGATTTAGAAATCTTCGGGGAAAACTTATATGCTATTCATTCTATTGAATATCAAAATATTGAAGATACATTTTTCATTTTTGCCATTCGCTATCTTGATTGTTGGCTAAGTTGGGATGAAGTACAATGCTATGCAACGCTATTAGATTTTCCGACTGTTCCTGTAATAAAACAAGCATTAGTGAAAG
This sequence comes from Flectobacillus sp., assembly GCA_029865665.1. Next base: position 3,673 of record JARXAV010000278.1, read on the forward strand.
AGTACACTGCTATTTCACTCGAAAAGGAAGTAATATCACTCTCGCAAACCTCTAGTGTATTCGGTTCTATAGAACATAGCACTGGAACACCTTGCTCAAAAGAAGGTATTGTTACCCGAAATAGTCAAGAATTTTTGACATCTAACTTTAAACAAAATGTGTTCAAATTTGTCCGTAAAGGACACGTGACAACTAATGAACATTGGACTAAAAACTGGAAAAAAGCTCATGTGGCAATTCACGGAAAATAAACAATGGGAATACCTAAAGCAAACGTTCGACTGGGTTCACGATATGCACGGTGTTCCCCAAGATCCCATATTCCATGCTGAAGGCGATGTCGCAATCCATACTCAAATGGTATTAAACAGCCTTTTGGAACTAAGAGAATATCAACAACTTGACCCTCAACAACAGGAGATACTTTGGACTGCAGCCTTGATGCACGATATTGAGAAACGAACGACCACCATTATCGAAGCAGACGGCCGAATTACATCGGCTGGACATGCAAAAAAAGGAGAAAAGACTGTTCGAGAATTACTCTACTGTAATTACCCGACTCCTTTTGAGATACGAGAACAAATAGCCAAATTAGTGAGGTATCATGGATTACCTTTATGGATTTTTGAAAAAGAAAATCCAGAACAAGCTCTAATTAAGGCAAGTCTTGAAGTAAATATGAAAATGCTTACGATGCTTGCCCGAGCAGATGTTCTGGGAAGACAATGCAATGATAAACAGGAGTTACTCTATAAAATTGATTTATTTGAGGCCTTTTGTCAAGAATTAACTTGCTGGGAACATCCTAAGTTCTTTGCTTCTAATTTTTGTAGGTTTTCTTATTTTCAACAATCTGATTATTATACAGATACTCTGCTTTTCGATGATACTCAAACAACGGTAATTTTGATGGCTGGTATCGCAGGATCAGGGAAAGATACTTTTATACAAAAGTACTACCCTAATATGAACGTAATTAGTCTTGATGCTATTCGAACGGAATTACAAATTAGTCCAACAGATAAAAAAGGAAATGGACAAGTGGTTCAGTATGCCAAAAAGCTTGCCAAAGAACTACTTCATAAAAAAAATCCCTTTATCTGGAATGCCACTAATATTACACAATCAATGCGGATGCAACTAATTCAACTTTTTAGCACGTATAAAGCGTCCATAAAAATTGTGTATTTGGAAGTTCCTTACCGAAGTTTGTTACAGCAAAATAAAAACAGACAAGCAGTAGTGCCTACTGATGTCATTCACCGTATGATTTCTAAATTAGAAATTCCGTCACAATGGGAAGCTCACGAAGTCGAATATTACGTTGTTTAGTACATAAAAAAGGAGTCCTCAGCAAATAACCGAGGACTCCTTTTTTATTAATGACTATGAAGATTATTCAAACCATTTCAAGACTTCGTCTTTTGAAGGAATAGTTAAATCTAATTTTAGTTTTTTACGCATACCACCCAAGTCGTTGAACACTTTGTTTGGATTTGCTTCTTTCAAGGCTGCGATGGTCATAAAGCCCATTTTTTGCAATACAGGAATCCATGCTGTTGGAACACCTAAGGCTTCGTATTCTTCGTTAGTAGCCATTTCTGCTTTCTTCTCTGGACGCATCTGAGGGAAGAATAACACTTCTTGAATCGTCGTCTGATTGGTCATTAACATCGTCAAACGGTCGATACCAATACCAATACCTGCTGTTGGAGGCATACCATATTCTAACGAACGTAAGAAATCCTCATCCATTGCCATTGCTTCATCATCGCCACGTTCTGCCAATTTCAATTGTTCTTCAAAACGTTCACGTTGATCAATAGGGTCATTCAACTCGGTGTAAGCATTGGCGATTTCCTTTCCGTTTACAAATAGTTCAAAACGTTCTACTAAACCTGCTTTGCTACGGTGTTTCTTTGTCAACGGAGACATTTCTACTGGATAATCTGTAATGAATGTTGGCTGAATTAAGTTTGCTTCTACTTTTTCACCAAACAATTCGTCAATCAATTTACCAGCACCCATGGTTTCATCCACTTCGATACCGAACGATTTGCAATGCTCACGCAAAGTTGCCTCGTCCATTCCTTCTACATTGATTCCCGTATATTTTTCGATAGCTCCAGCAATTGTCAAACGTTCGTAAGGGCCTGCGAATTCGATTTCGTTTTCTCCAACTTTAATATTCGACTGTCCGTTTGTTGCCAATGCTACACCTTCAAAAATACGTTCTGTGGTGTCCATCATCCAATTGTAGTCTTTATAAGCAACATACAATTCCACCGATGTAAACTCAGGATTGTGGGTTCTATCCATTCCTTCGTTACGGAACATTTTACCAAATTCATATACCCCGTCAAAACCACCAACAATCAGGCGTTTCAAGTATAATTCATTGGCAATACGCATATACAAAGGAATATCTAAGCTATTGTGATGCGTTTTGAACGGACGTGCCGATGCTCCACCGTGGATGGGTTGCAAAATAGGCGTTTCCACTTCTAACCAACCTTTTGAATCGAAGAACGAACGCATGGTCGTAATTACACGAGAACGTTTCAAGAAAATATCCTTGATTTGTGGGTTTACGATTAAATCCACATAACGCTGACGGTAACGAATTTCAGGATCAGTTAAGCCATCATAAACGTTTCCATCATCATCACGTTTTACCACTGGCAAAGGACGTAATGATTTATTTAAAATCTTAAATTCAGTAACATGAATCGACACTTCACCTGTTTGGGTTGTAAAAACGTAACCGTTTACGCCCACGATGTCGCCAATATCTAATAATTTCTTAAATACGGTATTATAAAGTGTTTTGTCTTCGCCAGGGCAAAGGTCATCACGACGAAAATACAATTGGATACGTCCTGTAGCGTCTTGCAATTCAGCAAAAGAAGCACTTCCCATGATACGGAAGCCCATCAGACGACCTGCAATGGATACGTTCTTATAGTCAATCTTATTATTTTCGTAGTTCTGTTGAATGTCGGCTGCCGTCACGTTTACTTCAAACGTTGGAGCTGGATATGGGTCGATACCCAATTTCATCAAATCTTCTCGCTTCTGGCGACGTAGTTGTTCTTGTTCTGAAAGCATTTTTTTATTTGCTTAATTAATGCTGGTGAATAGCTCTCGATATTCGCCCTTATCTAACTCACTGATAACGACTAACACATAGAGCTGGGGTATAACAGCTTTTGTTAATTCACAAAATTACCGATAAAGGATTTGATAAACAAAAAGAGCAGGAATTTTAAGAATTTAACAAGGTGTGAAAGACGCAGAAATACGAGTAAAGTCACCACGTAGAAATACTGTTTTTTTGTAAAATGCGTAAATCTACGCTAAAAAAAACCAAGGGTAAGGCCTTACTTTGTATCGTTATAAAAATAATAGCCAAAGCTAGAAAATCCAAATTAACAGTTTTGTCGTAATTAATCAGGACTTACCCATATAATACTATTATTTCCATGAAAAACTTATCACACAATACAGGACAACCTGCTAACGGATTATTTAATAACTTTAGCAGTAGGAAAAGCGTTACGAAAAATATTTACGTTGATAGAAAACGTAACAATATCTCTATCAGTGATATTGTGATGCTAGAAGGACTTAGTAATTATACCTTTGTACATTTGAGTAGTGGAGAGAAAGTATTAGTGTCTAAGACCATCAAAGAATTTGAAGAAAGTCTATTGGACAATGGTTTTTCGAGAATTCATAAGTCATTTTTAATCAACCTTAACTACCTCGTAAGCATTGAAACAAAAGGTGACTTATTTGTGGTTCTTAAAACAGGACAACGAGTGGAGATTTCAAGAAGAAGAAAGACGGGTTTTCAGAAGGAAGTCTTAAACTTTATGAAGACAATGTAGTCTAAACGATATAAATACAATTAACGTATTAAATGAACTATTTTAGTGGTTAGGTGATATAAAAAGCTTCTCGATTTTCGAGAAGCTTTTTTGTTGTTCCTAGAATAATCTAAGCCCAGCTGTTAACTGAAAGAGTTTACCCTTCTGAGAAGCGGTTACATTTTTTGTTAAATCAGAAAGAGCAGAAACCTCTGAAATACTTCCTTCATAACGTAAATCAACAGAGAATGCTCCAATATCAATACCAACTCCAGCCTGATACCCATAAGCAGCATTTTTAAACGATTCGCCCACATTAGCAGAATAGTTTTTCAAATCATCATCAATACTTTGTGATACCTTGAACGATGCCACTGGACCAGCATTTAGTCGAACTGGGCCTACTTTGAAACCTAATAAAACAGGCACATCAATACTTGAATAGTCGATATCCAAGGTTTTGGCAGGCGGAGAACCTGGCGTTTGTAAAGCGTTAATTTTACCACCCTTTGCCGAAAACAATAGCTCTGGCTGAATAAATACTTTGTCTCCAAAACGGAAGAAAACACCACCAACATAGCCCGTTTTTGTAGCAGTACTTTGCTCATAAATATCCTTAAATGAGCCTGCATCGGTTTTTAATTGAGAAAAGTTAATTCCTCCTTTTAGACCAAAGCGGAATGTTTGTGCTGTTAGCTTTGTTAACGAAAAAGCGAACAAGGCTACGAGTAAAATTAGATTCTTTTTCATAATGTATTATTTTGGTTATACTTACCCCAGATTTTTGTTCAAGAATTGAAGAGGAATGAGGTAATTAGTTACACAGCAAGATAACGCTTAAATTTTGCTCTTAGGTATCCGTAAAATCAAATTACACATAATTTTTATAAGAAATAACAGTATTGAACACTAAAAACTTGTCAATTTCAAAAATTCAAGTCTTGCTTATATTTTTTCAACATTACCATCAACCAAACATGAACATCGAACAAATTAGATTAGACACACTGGGTTGCGAAGATAAACTTTTCCTGAATAGTGCTGGTGCTGCTCTTCCTCCGAAATCAGTCACACAAATCATGCTTGATTATCAGGCACAAGAAGCATTAATGGGTGGTTATGAGCTAGAGGCATTAAAAGCTGCTGATATTAGTTTGTTTTATAGCGAAATGGCGACCTTACTAAACTGTCAGCCTCATAACATCGCCTACGCATACAGTGCAACGGATGCGTATAACAAGGCGTTATCAGCTATTCCATTTAAGGCTGGAGATTGTATTTTGACTTCGGATGACGATTACATCTCGAATCAGCTTGCTTTTCTTTCACTTCAAAAACGCTTTCAAATCGAGATTGTACGAGCAAGTAATTTACCTTCTGGCGAGCTTGATTTGGCAGATTTTGAAGAATTAATACTTCGTAAAAAACCTGTTTTAGTGGCCATTACGCACGTACCAACGAATTCGGGTCTTGTACAACAAGCCGAAGAGGTAGGAAAACTGTGTGCGAAATACGACGTTTGGTATTTGTTAGACGCTTGCCAATCGGTAGGACAAATGCTCGTGGATGTACAAGCTATTCAGTGTGATTTTCTGAATGCAACAGGTAGAAAGTTTTTGAGAGGTCCAAGAGCAACGGGCTTTTTGTATGTTTCGGACAAAGCCTTAGCAGCCAAGTTAGAACCCTTATTTATTGATAGAAAAGGAGCAACTTGGACAGGCTTCGATGAATACACGATTCAAGCAAGTGCCAAACGTTTTGAATCACAGGAAATTTCGGCTTCGCTCCTAGGTCTTGCTGAAGCCATTCGTTATGTCAATGCCATTGGTATCAAAAACATTGAAGCTCGAAATCAGGAATTAGCAAGCAAACTTCGTAGTAATTTAGCCCGCATTCCTTCGCTTGAATTATTAGACAAAGGCTCTAAATTATGTAATATTATCACCTTTCGTTTAACCGATAAAACGTTAGAAGAAGTAGTTACCCATCTGAAAAACAATAAGGTCAATTTTGCCGTAAGCCTTAAAAATTATGCAATCATCGACTTTACCAAAAAACAAGTAGATTGGGCTATTCGCTTTTCGCCCCACTACTACAATACATTCGAGGAAATAGACCGTGTAGCAGAGATTGTTGCGGGGATTTAATAAACAGGGAAGGCTTATCAAAACTAAGCTCGATAAGCCTTCCTCTATTAGGCTTTAGTGGATAACTATTAAAAATGCAATGCAACTCCCACATTCATCCGATTATAATCGCTTTGGTAAATAAGCGGACTAAAAGAAACTTTTCGTTCTAAGATGCCCCTATTATAGATATTAATTACATCTCTTAACCTAGAATTAGCTGAAGACTGAAGAAGTAACCCTAAAGCAGTAATCCCTATACTTGCGGCAAAAAGCCCTCCATTTAACCTTTCGTAGTACATCATGTCGTATAAAGTATGACCAAGCATAGCCCCTCCTCCAATCTGAAATAGTAGTGCACTTGTTCTTAAAGAAGCATAATCGTCCAAGTTGCTCTCAAGAAAACTATCGGGCTTGTACAATATAATCTTTTTCAACTCTTTAACTGTCCATTTTCGGTATGTCTGCCCCTTATAAATAAGTTTACCCTTTTCATAACCGAGAAGTCGATTAACCATTGTATCCTTAGGCAGTACGGTTTTAGGTTTTACTTTAGTGGGTAGCACAACACCTAGTGGTTCTACTTTTCCAGCTTGATATTCAATGGCACTTAACAAACTCTTAGCGATGGTAAATTGCTCGTTAGTAGCCAAATCAAGACAGGTAATTGTAGTTTCGGAAGTAGTAAGAATAGATACCTTATGCACTTTACCATTCTTATAAGTAATTTGATCTTGACAATAAGTCGTAAAAACAAACAATAGAAGGCACGCAAATGTGTAGATTAATTTCATTATAAATGG
>JARXAV010000285.1 GCA_029865665.1 Flectobacillus sp.
TAGGTGTTGTAGAGCGGTAAATATTTTTTCTGATTCTGCAATATTATCGAACATATCGCTAAAAATAATTACTAAAGAACGTTTATGAATACGATTTGCAAGTTCGTGGATGGTGTTTGAAACAGCAGAGCTACGATTTTCTTTTGGCTTGTTAAGAAGCGTCTCTAAATCCAAAAATATTTTATGAATATGTGTTGGCGTTGACTTAACAGGTGTCTGAATTTCGATTGCATCCGAAAAGGTAGTCAGGCTTACCGCATCTTTCTGACGTTGAAGCATATAAGCAATAGCCCCAGCTGCCATGGTAGCAAAAACGATTTTATCATGCTTAGGTTCTGGATAATACATCGAGGAGGATGTATCAATCACTAAGTGGCAACGCAAGTTTGTTTCTTCCTCATATCGTTTTGTATAAACACGGTCTGTTTTGGCATAGACCTTCCAGTCAATATGACGAGTGCTTTCTCCCGTATTATAAAGGCGGTGTTCGGCAAACTCTACTGAAAACCCGTGAAAAGGGGATTTATGTAACCCTGTAATAAAGCCTTCTACCATTTGTTTGGCTAGGAATTCTATATTACCATATTCTCTTATTTTAGCTAAATCCATTTGCTATGTGTGTTGATTTGTGTAGTACGCTTTTCTTAAATCAAAAGGTACAAAGGTTTCATTTGAAAAAAGATAAATCCATTTAATATCTTTCTAACAAACTTTGTGCCTTCGTACCCTTGTTACTTGCGTTAGCGTTTTTATTTCCCTTTTTTTGCCATATTAGGGTAAATTTTAATTACTTTTCCTTCCCGTTGAATTCTTCGTAAATATGAATTTACTTGAAAACGACGTTTTTTAAAATGAGGGTATTTTCGTTTTCTCCAGTTTTTCTTTAAGCGATATACTTTTCGGTAGCGTATGATGGGCTTTTGATAGAACTTTCGCTCTAAGCGAGGAGGAGAAACAAAACTTAATGAGTCGTAAGGTTCTAGCATGATATCACCATCAAAGCCAAGTACCTTTAACTTTACCTTAGACAAGCCATTATCCGTAATGCGTAACCATTTAGCTGGGTTTTCGGTGAGGTCAATAATCCTTCCTTTTTTGTAAGGTCCTCTATCGGTAATTCTCACAATTACAAATCGCTTGTTGGAAAGGTTCGTTACTTCAATCATTGTTCCAAATGGCAAAGTCATGTGAGCAGCGGTGTATTGATTTCGTTTTAAGATTTCCCCCGTGGAGGTGGGCTTATCATAAAAAAAATCGGCGTAGTAAGACGCAATACCATAAGACTCTTCACCCAATTTCTGAGCATCTGCTGTAGTGCTTGCAAAACTCAACAAGGAGACTGTTATAATCCCTGAAAGTGGATTTCTCATATTTTTTAATTGGTATAATTAAAGAATCAAGGGTGTGGCAATGTCATTAAATAATCCTAAAAAACATACTACAAAACTACCGGTTTTAGATTCAAAATAAAAATATTTGTTGGTTTTGTTATATTTCTAAGGAAAATTATTAAGTTTGGTATTTGAAGACTAAAATATTATTTTAGTTCAATTTTTTTTGTAAAAACGGATAAAGTTTTTACTTTTACTAACAACGAGATTAGTCTGTTCAATACATAAACCCTAAATAATAATAGTACAGTGGAAGAAAGAGAAAGAGAAGAATTGTTTTCGAAACGCATTCGAGCGGGAAAAAGAACTTATTTCTTCGATGTAAAATCAACTCGCTCAAGTGACTATTACATTACCATCACTGAGAGTCGTCGTTATCAGAAGGAGGAAGGCTTTGCCTACGAAAAACACAAGATGTTCCTTTACAAAGAAGATTTTGATAAATTCTTAGATGGCTTACAAGAAGCGGTAAACCATGTTAAGCACGAATTACTACCTGATGTAGATTTTTCACAGTTCAATCGTGATGAGGACGAAGACGGAGGTTTTGGTAGCGATCTTAAATGGGAGTAAGATTGATTTTGCATTTTATCAACTATCCTTACTGATTCAATGGTATTGGAAGCAAAATCATAGAAAGAAATTCAAGCCTCTGAATGTTCAGGGGCTTTTTTTGTGATAAAATTGCTACTTTTGTAGAAAATATTGAAACAGCTAACGAATCGCTTAATATAAATGGGTTTACAATGTGGAATCGTAGGTTTGCCAAATGTCGGAAAATCTACGTTGTTTAGTGCAATTTCTTCAAATAAAGCAGAAGCTGCTAATTATCCTTTCTGTACGATAGAACCAAACGTGGGTATCGTAACCGTACCAGATAATCGTCTTACAATTTTAGAGTCTTTAGTTAATCCTCAGCGAGTATTACCTACAGTAATTGAATTTGTAGATATTGCAGGTTTAGTAAAGGGAGCTTCGCAAGGAGCAGGTCTTGGAAATAAATTCTTAGCAAATATTCGTGAAGTGGATGCCATCATTCACGTAGTACGTTGTTTTGCAGATGATAACATCGTTCACGTGGAAGGCCGAGTGAATCCTGTTTCTGACAAAGAAATTATTGATTTTGAATTACAATTGAAAGATTTAGAATCAGTTGATAAGAAAATCCAAAAAGTTGAACGTTCGGCTAAAGCAGGTGATGCTAAAGCAAGAGCTCAACTGGCTATTTTATTACAATATAAAAAAGCGTTGGAAGAAGGTAAATCTGCAAGAACGGTTCAAGGATTAGATGCTGAAGCCAAATTTGATGCAGTAGGTGACTTGTGTTTGTTAACAGATAAGCCTGTGATTTATGTAGCTAACGTTGATGAAAGCTCAATTCAGACTGGTACAAATGAATACGTAGAACAATTACGTGAGGCAGTTGCGATAGAAGGTGCTGAAATCATTGTTGTATGTGCTGCGGTAGAAGCTCAAATTTCAGAAATGGAAGAGGAGGATGAACGTCAAATGTTCCTAGAAGAATATGGACTTACAGAGTCTGGTCTTTCAAAATTGATTCGTGCTTCTTATGCCTTATTAAATTTGATTACGTATTTTACGGCAGGTGTGAAAGAAGTACGTGCATGGACTATTCAAAAGGGTTGGAAAGCACCTCAAGCTGCTGGTGTTATTCATACCGACTTTGAACGTGGTTTTATCCGTGCGGAGGTAATCCGTTTTGCAGATTACGAACAATATAAGTCTGAAGCCGCTTGTAAAGAAGCAGGTAAGATGGGTGTTGAAGGAAAAGAATACGTAGTTACTGACGGTGATATTATGCACTTCCGTTTTAACGTATAAAATAATTGTTTAACAGATAGAAAAAGAGAGCTTGTATAAAAGTATAGCGTGTAAGGATTAACGTTTAAGTTTAATCTCATAAGCGTTTAACTTTTGCACAAACTCTCTTTTTTATTTTCTCGTTGCTACAGCAACGGCATCCCATTGGCTATCGCTTAGTTCTCCTAAATCGGAGAATTCTCCTGCTCCCTGAAGCCATTCTCCGCCATCTATCGTGATAACTTCTCCATTGATATAACTAGAGTAGTCTGAGAGCAAATAAGTTGCTAAATTGGCTAATTCTTTATGTTCTCCTGTACGTTTGAGTGGTACTCTGTTAATTGGATTTAGCTTTTGAGCTAATTCTTCACCCATTGCTTCTACAGGAAAAAGTCTTTCCCATGCTCCCTCGGTTGGAAATGGCCCTGGTGCAATAGCATTGAGTCTAATTCCGTATTTTCGTCCCCATTCAACCGCTAATGAGCGTGTCATGGCTAATACACCTGCCTTCGCCATCGCAGAGGGTACTACGTAAGCAGAACCTGTCCATGCGTAGGTAGTAACAATGCTCATGACATTTCCTTTGATGTTGGATTCAATCCAATACTTGCCCATTGCCAGTGTAAAATTATAAGAGCCTTTCAGGACAATATCAACTACCACATCAATTCCCTTAGCTGATAGTCGCTCGGTAGGACTGATAAAGTTTCCTGCGGCATTATTCACGAGTGCATGAATCGCACCGAAGTGTTTGATTCCCTCTTGAATGGTTTTTTCTACGTCGTCATATTTTCTAACATCACAAGCAATTGCAAGGATATTACCACCTGTAGCATTTTTTAATTCTTCTGCTGTCTGTTGGAGAATTTCTAATTTTCTAGAGGCGATAATTACGTTCGCTCCCAAACGTAAAAATGCTTCTGACATTGAGCGTCCTAATCCTGTACCTCCACCTGTTACAAGAATCGTTTTTCCTGAAAGCGTATTTTCTTGAAGCATAAATTTTAGTTTTGCGTTATAATAGGGATAAGATAAATTATTTATATTTAATATCAAAATGTTTATACTTTTAATTAGAGATTAAAAATCCCTACACCTGTCAAAAACCCTAAAATGACAGGGTAGGGAATTAATGAGAAACTAATTAAAAACGAAAAAGCCCTTGATTTAGTATATTAAATCAAGGGCTTTTAAGCGTTGTTAAGGGAAAATTATTTTCCAGCAACTAATGTGATGTCTAATGTAAATACGTCATCAATTGCTTTGTCACCGATAGAGTCAAAGAATTTTTTAGAACCATATTTAACACCGAAGTCTGTACGATCAACTGGGATAGAAGCAGTAGCTGTTACTTTACCACCAACAACTGCAACTTTAGCAGGGAAAGTGATTGATTTTGTAACACCGTGTAATGTTAAGTTACCAGTGATGTTGCTACCAGCTACTTTAGTGATTACGAAAGTACTTGTTGGGAATTTTTCTACTTCGAAGAAATCACCTGTAGTGATATGTCCGATGAATTTTTTGTTGTATTCTGCATCTGTGATGTCAGTACAAACGATAGATTTCATGTCGATAGTGAATGTACCACCAGAAACTTTAGTTCCGCTTACTGCTAATGAACCTGTAGCGATTGCGATAGTTCCTTCGTGTTGACCAGTTACTTTTTTAGCTAACCAGTGAATTTTACTAGCTTTAGCATCTACTGCAACAGTTTTAGCTTTTGGAGCATTACCTGCTACCGAAACATTCATGAATAAAGCCGTAGCTACGATACTTGCGATGAATTTAATTGCTTTCATTTTTGTAAAGTTGAAATTTGATAAAATATAAATTAATAATGTATGATACTATTTTTTGTCTGCACTCGCTCTTAATTTATCCAACAGATTGCTCAATTCATGAGCTTCCGCTTCAGTTAAACTATGTAAGTTCTCTTCCCACTTAGCTTGGCATTGGTCAATCTGCTTCAAGAAATCTAGTCCTTTCTCCGTTATAACCACATCAACCTGTCTGCGGTCAGATGGACATTCTCTGCGTATTACAAAGTCTTTTAATAACAGTTTATCTACTAGGCGTGATGCGTTAGACATCTTATCTAACATTCGCTCTATAATACCACATACTGTAATAGGCGAAGGGTATTGGCCTCTGAGTATTCTCAATACATTGTATTGCTGTAATGTAATATCATAAGGCTTTAAGATTTCCATTTGAATATTGCAGAGCCAGTTGTTCGTAAACATAACATTTACGAGTGCTTTTGAATGTGCTGATTTAAACACGGGTTGCTTTATTTCTTCTTCTATCTTCATTGATGATACAAATTTAATGTAATTACATTTAATGTCAAAACATTTAAATGTTAATTTTTTGTTAATGCTTTGTTTGTATTTGAAAATTAGGGAGTTTTTGAGTCAATTCTATTAGTCTCAAGCTATCTTCCTGATTTAAATGTATGTTACTTCTTTCCCATCCCTGTATCGTAGTTTCTATTTGATGTAATAGTTCTTCTCCTTTACTAGTAATAGAAATCTCAACTTGCCTTTTATCTTTTGTACTTTGTTTTCTTTGTACTAATCCTTTTGTGATTAGCTTATCTACTAATCTGGATGCGTTAGAATTGTCGTGTACCATTTGTGTGATTAGATAGTTGGTAGATGCTGCTGCTGGTGCTATCTCTTTTAAGGTACGAAGAACGTAAAACTGTTGAATAGACAGTTGATATGGTTTTAAGAGCGTACCGATTTCACTGGCGATCCAGCTATTGGTATAAATGATGTTTACGAGTAGCTTATGGTGGATATTTTTGAATCCCTTCTGTTGAATATCTTGTTCAATGGACATGTTGTATTTTATAGGTTTTGTTAAATGTATCTTAATCCTTAGTTTATGTAATTTATTACTTATTAGAGTCGTGCGTAAATATATACATTAGTACTAAATGTTGATACATGAAAAGTTATTCGATTGTGTGAATGGTCTTTTTTTTGAGTGAGTGACGAATTTTAACGGAAGGGAACGATTTCTGGAGCTGAAATGTCAAAATCTTTTAATTTTAAATTATAGGTATCGCTAAAGGCGATGTTCATCGCTGGGATGTTAGGTAGGTTGGGAAAATAGGTTAATCGTAATTGAATTGTATTAAAGGTAAGGTTCTCATTTCGTAAGCGAATACCCACACCGATTCCTGTGTAAGGAAACTTTGAAATCAGCGTTTCATAGCGTGGCGTTACAAAAGCCATGTCTAGGTGAGCAAAAGGAGCAATTCTAAATCCAACGAATCGAATACGTGAAAAGAAAACAGATTGAATACTAATGGCTAGTTTTTTAGAACCCCATAGTTTGTCACTGTTGATGCCTTCTATACCATTTTCATTATTAATGTTTAGGTATTCTCCCGAATAGCGTTGCGAACCGAATCCGTAACGGATGGTTAGGAAATGCCTCGCTTTGCTATGACCTAGATCTAGGAGTGGGCTAAAATAGTTGGTTTCGATACTTAGTCCTGTTGTTCCATTTGAATATGTACCAAAATTAATTAATCCATAGAGATAACCAGCTTTGTTTAAGTACTGCCCCTTTGCAAACTTTAAGCCTGCATACCATCTTCTGCCAAATACATCTGAATTTTCATGCCCTGTTACAAAGTAAGCCAAATAACCATAAGGAACGTCTTCGGTGATACCAAAGCCATAAATTAAGAAATCTCGTTTATAACGTCTATTAGAGAAGCCTATTCCCATAAGGTAGTCGCTATGATTACGATAGAACTGGTTAGTGTCTGGGGTAACAACAGGACGTTCACTATAGGAAACATTGCTGTAGCGTAAACCCACGATGAGCCTGCTTCTTTGTTGTAAGTTTTTGGCAAGGAAATTTAATTTAAAAGCACGAGCAAGCCATAAGTCAGCTAGATTTTGTCTTATCGGGAAATATAGAGGGAGACTATCGTTTACATAGAGGGTACTGCCGTCATTATTTCTGGCGGTTGTTTTTAGATTTGAGCTTCTACTGAGCTCAAATCCTCCCGCTACTTTCATGTCAGGCGTAAGGAAAGGTCTAAACAAACGGAAACTATACAAAGAGGTTTCTCTTCTCATGGTAATTTCCGCTCTGCCTGTCACAAAGCTTTTACCTATGTAGGGAATCGTATAAATGCTACCATATTCCAGAGAGGGGTTTTCTTGGAGATTTACATAGAAGGTATTCCGCCAGGAGTGTCCAAGTCCTCTGAAGTTTGCTTGATTAATACTTAGGTCAAATCGTTCTACTCCTCCAATATTGACTTCTGGAATTAATGACCATACATCTTGAGTGACCACAATTAAATCGACTAAGTTCGGAAATTCCTTATCAGTTACTACATAAATACGTGCATCATGAAATACGCTTACATTTCGTAGTAAACGCTCATTGTCTCGTAATTTATCCGCATCAATGATATCACCGACTTTGAACATTAAAAAAGAACCTCTAATAACTCTTTCCTGAGTGTTGGTATGCAGGCGATTCAGAAATTTATCCATTCCTTTGGCTTTTCTGGTAGTATCTAACACACTTTCACCAAAAACACGAAGCGATTTAATTTCTATTTTTTTGATGACCATTCCCTCATAAGGTGCAAAGGGGTTTTCTTCTACTTGGGTGACTTCTTGCCCTGCTGTATTACGACTATAAATATCTCGAAATAATAATTCATGTACTTGTTTCAATAATCTGTTCTTAGTGAGTCTATTTTGTACTTTCATGAAAAATATACTATCCTGAGTAGATTTCATATTATCAATAGGAGGTAGTACATTTGTCTTACTAGAGTCAACCTTTTGAGCAAGCATATATCCATTACCGAGCAAAAGACAAGGTAACAGGAATATGAGTATCTTTATTGAGGCTTTTTTAAGTGCTATGTTGTTACTGCTTGCTACCATAAAATCTCAACTGTTTATTATTAAATCTTATGCTTAATTTAAAGTATCCTTTATTATTAGCTTCTAATTCTCCACGTCGTCAGCAACTACTGCGTGATGCTGGATTTGACTTTACAGTTAAAGTAAAACCAACGGAGGAGGATTATCCCGTAGATATGCCAGCGGTTGAAGTTCCTGTTTTTTTAGCTCGAAAGAAAGCCGAGGCATTTCGTAGTGAGTTAAATGGACAGATTATTCTTACTGCCGATACCATCGTTGTTATTGACGGTGAAATTCTCAATAAACCTGCCGATGCAGAGGAGGCTAGTATAATGTTGAATAAATTATCAGGTCGTCAGCATCAGGTAATGACAGGTGTTTGTATTATGACAGATGAAAGAACGGAAACCTTTGTTGATATTGCAAATGTTTTTTTCAAAGAATTAACGGAGGAGGAAATAAACTACTATATCTTAACCTGTAAACCATTCGATAAAGCAGGAAGTTATGGCGTGCAGGATTTTATTGGTATGGTTGGTATTCCGAGAATGGAAGGGTCGTATTTTACAGTAATGGGGTTACCTGTCCATAAAGTTTATGAAGAATTAAAAAAATACATTCTCTAAATGTTGTTTATATTCAGCCAAAACTATTAAATTTATACTAGTTTTGGCTGAATATAATTTTTATAAGTAGCCAAAACTGTTGTTGTTAACTATGTTTTGGCTACTTATATGGAAATTATTGGCAGAAAAGAAGAAATAGATATTCTCAAGCAATTAACTGCGTCGAAGCAAGCGGAGCTTTTGGCCGTATATGGTAGAAGAAGGGTTGGAAAGACCTATTTGATTCGTTCTTTCTTCGAGAAACAAGTCGTTTTTGAATTTACAGGTGTGCATAATGCAGGCTTGAAGCAACAACTAGAGAATTTTAGTTTTGCCCTACAAACCTTTTCATCTTCTCCGTTGCCTATACCTGTGCCAACTTCTTGGATAGAGGCTTTTCAGTTATTAATACTATCGCTTGAAAATAGGAAACCGTCGAAAGGGAAACAGGTAATTTTTATTGATGAATTACCGTGGCTTGATACCCGTAAGTCGGGATTTGTTGCTGCTTTTGACCATTTTTGGAATAGTTGGTGTGCCAAAAGAAGTAATCTTGTGGTGGTTATTTGTGGTTCAGCAGCTTCTTGGATGATTCAAAATATTGTCAATAGTAGAGGAGGCCTGCATAATCGAATTACCCAGAAAATACGATTATTACCTTTTACCCTAAAAGAAACAGAACAATACTTAAAGAATAAAGGAGTCCATTTAGACCGTTATCAACTAGTTCAGCTATATATGGTTACGGGAGGAATTCCACATTATTTGAAAGATGTTCAAAAAGGACAAAGTGCGAGCCAGAACATAGATCGTATGTGCTTTACGAAAGACGGACTTTTGCGAGATGAGTTTAAACATTTGTATCAAGCACTTTTTGAACAAGCAGATAGGCATATTGAAGTGATTAAAGTACTAGCCGCTAAACCCAAAGGGCTAACCCGCACGGAACTAATTCAGGCGGCGGAGTTAAGTTCTGGAGGAACAGCTACGAAGCTTTTAGAGGAATTAACGGAGTCGGGATTTATAACTCCTTACTTACCTTTCGACAAAAAGGTAAAAGATTTGATTTATAAGTTAACAGATTGTTATTCCTTATTCTATCTAAAATTTATTGAGAATAGCCGAGCTAGTGGAGAGGGAACTTGGACGCAAAAGTCGATGTCACCATCTTGGCGAAGTTGGAGCGGTTTAGCTTTTGAAAATATCTGTTTAACGCATATTGGAGTAATCAAAAAAGCATTGGGTATTTCTGGAATTTATACGGAACAATCAATTTGGCGATATACCTCGAAAGGAGAGGAGAAGGGTGTACAAATAGATTTGTTGATAGACCGCATGGATAATTGCATTAACCTTTGTGAAATGAAATTTGCCATGACCGAATTTACGATTGACAAAAAATATGCGGAGGAATTAGCCCAAAAGCGAATGACGTTTTTAGAAAAAACGGCTACAAAAAAAACAATCTTTGTTACGATGCTCACGAGCTATGGAACAAAACAGAATGAATACGCTCAGCAATTAGTTCAGAGTAATTTGACGATGAATGTATTGTTTGATACAGTATAAGTAATGGTGTGAAATTTTGGATGTTGAATTTAACTCGCTATTTATTAGGCGTTTATGTGAAATAGATCAAATATGCTTTTACATGTTTACTAAATAAAAAAGGGGAAGACTTGAATGCTAGTCTTTCCCTTTTTTATCAAAATGCTTTCTCTATAAAGAGGAGGCTTATTCCTTATTTCAATAAGTTGAGTAAGTATTTACCGTAGCCACTTTTTACTAATGGAGTTGCAACTGCCTTCAATTGTTCAGCATCAATAAATCCCATTCTGTAAGCGACTTCTTCTATACAACCCACTTTTAAGCCTTGTCTTTCTTCGAGTACTTGAACAAACTGCCCTGCTTGCATCAACGAAGCAAAAGTTCCCGTATCTAACCACGCTGTTCCTCTGTTCAAAACACCTACTTTCAATTTTCCTTGACGAAGGTATTCTTTATTCACATCCGTAATTTCATATTCTCCTCTTGGCGATGGAGCAATATTTTTAGCAATTTCTACTACTGAATTATCATAGAAATACAAACCAGGCACGGCATAATTGGATTTTGGTTCTTCTGGTTTTTCTTCAATCGAAAGCACGTTGAAGTCCTTATCAAATTCTACTACGCCATAACGTTCTGGGTCGTGTACTTGGTAAGCGTAAACCACCCCGCCCTCAGGGTCGTTATTCGCTTGTAACAATTTACTCAAGCCACTTCCGTAGAAAATATTATCGCCCAATACTAAGGCTACTTTATCGTCGCCAATAAACTCTTCTCCAATCACAAATGCCTGAGCAAGTCCATTCGGAAGAGGTTGTTCTGCATATTCAAAACGACAACCGATTTGAGAACCATCGCCTAATAACTTTTTGAAGTTAGGTAAATCGTGTGGCGTAGAGATAATTAAGATTTCTTTAATTCCTGCCAACATTAAAATCGACAGCGGATAATAAATCATTGGTTTGTCATAAACAGGCATTAACTGCTTACTCACTGCCAATGTCAAAGGGTGTAATCTTGTTCCTGACCCACCTGCTAAAATAATTCCTTTCATAAG
>JARXAV010000009.1 GCA_029865665.1 Flectobacillus sp.
TTTTTTATGAAGATTTGTTTCTGAGGAAGCTAGTTGAGGCGTTTCTCCAAAAGAGGGTAACAATAACAGCAAGCCTTTAATTTGTCCTAATGGTTTAAATACTAAATAGTAATTGGCAGTACTATCTTTGGTGTTTTGGTAAACAAGTTCAGGTTGCTGTGCTGCAACTAGGTGAATAGAAATGAGACTCACAAAGAGGAGTAGAAATGATTTTTTCATCGTGAATTGCTTGGTTTAAATAGAGGTTACAATATTACGGAGGTATTCCGTTTTTTGGAATGTAGGTCTTGTTAAAAAAGGTTAAAAGAACTAAAAGAACCTATAAGATTTAATACCAAGGAGTTATAAAAATTATAGTCTCATTAAGACGAGCGATTTTGTAAACAGGAATTAAAACCCCTGTTTACCTCGTACTTGTATTCAGATAAACATCTTGTTCCAAATTATCTATAAAAAAGGGGGGGGGTATCGTTTGATTGCTTAATTACACCAATAATCGTTTTTCTGCTGATTACATTAAGATTTCGGTTTGGAATGGATGTATTTTTAACAAACTCATTGGTAAAAATTCCTCCCTTATCATACCCGTATGCTAAAGCTCCTATGGATGTTCCAAATAGCATAAACGAGTTTTATGGATTTACACCAAGGACGATTAAAAAAAACATTAAAAATAATTACAAATCCGTTTATCAATCTACTATATCTAGTGTAATTATCAGGACCAAAGCCAATAATCTATTATGAATAACAACCTTAGCGTAATGACCTATCGCTTCGCATTGCTGTGCTTTCTATTACTTCAGTTGAGTAATGGTATCTATGCACAAGAAAAGGTAAAAGCTTCAGATGCTTTTCAACAAGGCGACTATCTTGTGATTAAAGTCGTTCTTCCAACCTCAAATGCTCCTTGCTTTAGTATTCAGCAAGTTGAATTGGTGGACTTAACTACTAAAACCAAGATAGTTGCAAAATCATTAGAAGGCTCTCTAAAAAACTTGCCTGCTGGTAATCAACAATTTCTTTGGAATTATAAAAAAGACAATATTTTTTTAGATAGCAATTACGATTTATTTGTCTATTTAGATGCTTGTCCGCCTATCAATGTAGAACCTATGCCTATAATAACAAAGGAAGAACCTAAAGAAAAAAAGATTGAGTCTGGTAAACCTTCATCTCGAATAGCCCTAAAACTATTGGTAGGAGGTACAGGCATTATTACTGCTATTATGGCAAATTCGATAAAAAGTTCGTTTAATAGCAAAGTGGCAACCTTAACAACGTTAAACAACACACTTACACAAGTAAACGGGCAATTTACCTCGCAAACAGACCTAGATACATGGAATACTGCTTACGCAAATGCGAAATCAGCTCAACAAACAGGCTTATTAAATGCCCTTATAGCAACTTCTGTTTTGTCATTGGCGTATGAAGTCTATTTATTGGCAAGTAAGCCCAAGAAAATGACTACCACTCGTAAAATGTCCTTATCTCCCTCTTCTGACTATACATATAACACAGGTTTATCACTAACTTATCATTTCTAAATTCCAATGAAAAAATATATACTCTTACTTACCATCTTCTTATTTACCCTAAAGGCAGAAGCTCAGGGAATCAGCATTAATACGGTGCAATTAAAAGACATCTTATGGGAAACTCCCGTTACAGGAACAGATACACTTTTCAGAACGAACGAAACAAATATTCTGTTTACATGTAATACACTTTGCAACGCTCCTTTAACAAAAGAAGATTTTTCTATCTGGGTAGATGATGTTGAGGCATTACCCAATAACATAACGGTGTTTAATAATAAACTGAATGTAACGCTCTCATTGGATGCAGCAAGAGATCATCACGTTGCTATTAAAGTAATGAAAGGTAGAAGTTTTATCACGACAAGCACTATTCATATTCAGCGGATTCCCAAACTTCCTGAGCCTAAAAGATATGCGTTACTGATTGCCAACAACGATTATCAAAAGGCATCTTCACTTAAAAAAGTTCCGATTCAGGATATTATCCTTTTGCAAAAAAGTTTAATTGAACTTGGTTTTAAGGTGGATACCTGTATTAATCAAAATCGAGAACGAATGCTGAATACGTTGGATGCTTTTGTTGAAAAGGCTACAAAAGCTGACATTGTTTTTTACTATTATTCAGGGCATGGAATTCAAACAGACGGATATAATTACCTTGTGCCAACCGATGCTTATTTTAGAACCGTAACCGATATTCCCACGAGAGCAGTAGCGGTACAATCAATGATTAGTAAGTTAGACGAAGCACAAGCTGCATCTAAAATTATCGTTTTAGATGCTTGTCGTAATAGTAATGTACCCATTGCTTTGGCTAACTCCAGATCGGAAGATGTGAGAGGTTTTAGTCCTATTGCGGGTATTAAATCGTTTGGAGGAACGTATATCGTAAATTCGACACAACCTAACAAAGTTGCTTATAATGACGGACTTTTTGCTAAATACCTTTCATCATTCCTAGTAAAAGGAAAGTCTGTAACCGATATATTTAGAACAGTACGAAAAACAATTAGAGATGCTTCATCAGGCAATCAAGAACCTGAAATTAACGATAAATTAGAAGGAGAAATTATTTTTTAACTTATGAAACAACGAATCATTTACTACATAGCTCTCCTACTACTTACGACGAGCTGTAGTTTAGAATTAGTAGAAAACACGAAGTCGCTTCTATTATGTAGCGAAGCAACAGGAGTAGTTGCTTCTGCCCAAAGTGCAACACCCTTAAATGTCGCTATGAGCTTGACAGGCTCAACGAGCGACATTAGTAGTGTAGTTTGGAAAATCACCAAAAGTGGTACAGAATATTATCGTAGTACAACGACGACAAGCCCTTTTTCCTTAACAAGTTCGACGCTTTCGACAGATGGAACTTTTACAGTTACAGCTCAAATTGTGGATAAATGTGGTGCGAGTTATACTTTGACTACGAGTTATACCTATACGATTTCGAGTAGTTTAAGTAGTTTAATCATTCCTATGACTTATGTGGAAGGTGGCACCTTTCAAATGGGTAGTACGACAGGTTATCCAAACGAAGGACCTGTACACTCGGTTACATTAAGTAATTTTTCTATTGGTAAATATGAAGTAACACAAGCCCAATGGAGAGCTGTGATGGGTGCTAATCCTAGTTCTTTTACAAATTGTGATAATTGCCCAGTGGAAACTGTATCTTGGGATGATACTCAACTATTTATCAATAAGTTAAATACCCTTACAGGTAAAACCTATCGTTTGCCCACAGAAGCAGAATGGGAATATGCTGCTCGTGGTGGGAAGTTAAGCAAGGGTTACACCTATTCGGGTAGTGACACTATCGACGATGTCGCTTGGTATGGTAATAATAGTAACAGAACTCAGGCTGTAGGACTAAAAAGGGCAAATGAACTCGGTATTTATGATATGAGTGGCAATGTCTGGGAATGGTGTAGTGATTGGTATGGATCTTATAACTCTAGTAGTCAGACGAATCCTATTGGATCTAGTAGTGGCACTTACCGGATTTTGCGGGGTGGTAGTTGGAATTACTTCCCCCAGTTTGGCCGAGTAGCGCATCGGGACTTCAACACCCCAGACTATCTGTTCAACGGTTTCGGGTTTCGTGTAGTTTCCCCTCAGTGAAAGTAAATAGATTATTTATCTTTTATTATTGAGCTAAAGAGAATGAAGCGATGTAAATCTTGACGAAGCTGAGTCACTATCAATTTTTTTGAGCTACTATTGCGGTTTCAATTAAGACAAGAACATGAAACACCGAATTATTTTTTATATTTAGAATTAGTAGAAAACACGAAGTCGCTTCTATCTTCTTGTAGCGAAGCAACGGGTGTTGCTACTTCTGCCCAAAGTGCAACGCCCTTAAATGTTGCAATGAGCCTAACAGGTTCAACGAGCGACATTAGTAGTGTTGTTTGGCAAATTACCAAAAGTGGTACGGAGTATTATCGTAGTACAACGACAACAAGCCCTTTTTCCTTAACAAGTTCAACGCTCTCGACAGATGGTACTTTTACGATTACAGCTACTGTGACGACGCAATGTGGTAAGTCCTATAGTTTATCTGGTAGTTACACATATACTAACAAAACGTGTACTAAAGCGACTGGGATTACTGCTTCTGTTCAAACATTAACTCCGCTAAATCTTAATTTAGCTTTGGTAGGTACAATAAGTGATATAGCGAGTGTTGTATGGAGTATATCAAAGAGTGGGACAACAATATATGAAAGTTCATCCATCACGAGTAGTCCTTTTTCAATATCCTCAAATGCTATTACAACAGATGGGCTATTTAACATAGTTGCTAGTATTACCTCTACTTGTGGTGAGACATATACCTTAACGACGACTTATAATTACACTAAAAGCTGTAGTAAGCCAACAGGAATTGAGGTGGTAAGTCTGGCAAATACACCATTAGACCTCACACTCAAATTAACAGGAACAACGAGTGATATTGCTAGTGTAGCTTGGTCTGTAGAAAAAAATAGCGTTTCCTACTATCAAAGTGGTAGCCAAACGATTGCACCATTTACTGTAACAACCCCTACACTCACTACAGATGGAACTTTTACGATTACAGCTCAGCTTGTAGATAAATGTGGGACGAGCTATACTTTGACTACGAGTTATACTTACACGATTTCGAGTAGTTTAATCATTCCTATGATTTATGTAGAAGGTGGAACCTTTCAAATGGGTAGCACGACAGGTAATGGAGACGAAGAACCTGTACACTCGGTTACATTAAGTAATTTTTCTATTGGGAAATACGAAGTCACGCAAGCTGAATGGAAAGCCGTAATGGGTAAATATCCTAGCTATTTTTCACCCTGTGATAATTGCCCAGTGGAGACCGTCTCGTGGGATGATATTCAAACGTATCTTAAAAAGTTAAACGCACTCACAGGTAAAGTATATCGTTTACCCACAGAGGCAGAATGGGAATATGCTGCTCGTGGAGGAAAATTAAGCAAGGGTTACATCTATTCTGGTAGTAATACCATAGATGATGTTGCTTGGTATCGTGACAATAGTAATTTACGCACCTATGAAGTGGGACAAAAGAAAGCTAATGA
>JARXAV010000051.1 GCA_029865665.1 Flectobacillus sp.
TTCCATTATATAAAAATTCGTATTCGCATAACATAAAGTTGCTTATTTTTGCAAACTCAAGTATTGATTGTTCGTTTAACTCAGCAGTCAATTCCATGGATAGAAAAAAATTGACATTATTTCTAAAATCATCAACAAGAAGTTCTAGTTTGTCTCGTTTAGCAATGAAAGCATTTAATTCATTCTTAAATATTGTCATTATGCATGTATTTTGAACTTTCAGCTCAACCGAATATTTAATTTCTCGCTGGAAAACAAAATTTCAAAAATATTTTAAAAAATTATAGTCACTTTCCTGAGGGGTTACAATTAGCACGCATTAAACTTTGGCATGCGTGAAGCTGTTCCGGAGCTTCTTAACATTATTAGAGGTGCCAAACAGATTTGTGGTGCGCTTTCCTGGAGTAAAAATTGTGGGCGGGACAGTGTCATCATCGTCTCGTTCAGCAGCTGTAGATTCCAGTCCGAAGGAGACAGTGTCATCATCGTCTCGTCGTTCAGCAGCTGTACTGGCAACCGCGGAAGATTTCAGTCCTAAGAAGACAGTTTCATCATCGTCACGTTCAGCAGCTGTAGATTCCAGTCCGAAGGGGACAGTGTCATCATCGTCAGTTTCATCATCGTCTCGTTCAGCAGCTGTACTGGCAACCACGGAAGATTCCACTATGTCTAGGTGGGGGGCTTGAATACTATGAATTTCTTGAATACTGGATACCCAAGGATGCCTCAAAAGAGCTTCGTTCAGATTAAATGCAGGAGCAGCTAAATCCAAAGATATACGCTTTGATCCAAAATCCACCGATAAAACATAAAAGTTACTGAGTTCGTTTCTAGTTTCTTGACCTTTTCTGTAGTTTAATCTCGTTGCATCCGAATTGAAGAAACTTTTGAAGCAAATGATTTTGTTCTTAATATCAACGACTAAGTCATCTAATGAGACTCCGATAATTTTAAGAAGGCAGTCTTGGTGATCAAGTTTTTCCGAAGTATAATTATTATCCAATGTATTTAACTCATCGAGAAGCAAATCGTAGAAGACCATTTCGTTTTGTTTCATTTCTTGTCTTGATGTAGTTTGACGCTTTCCATTATATAAAAATTCGTATTCGCATAACAAAAAGTTGCTTATTTTTGCAAACTCAAGTATTGATTGTTCGTTTAACTCAGCAGTCAATTCGATAGACTGATAGTGAGCAGAAACTAATATTGATCTGAAATCAAAAACATGTTCTTTGTAAGTAGTTACTAATTGATCTAGACTGATTCGTTTAGCAATGAAAGCATTTAACTTTTCTTTGAATAACGTTTTCATCAAAAAAAAAATTTGGCAGAATTACGACTGATGGATACTTTTTTTTATCATCAACTAATGGATATTTTAGATGCAAATTCTTCCAACTCAATTCCAATAAGTTTGCGACTGATGGAGTTTTATGACAGCGGCGAACTTTTTGACGGCGGCGAAATTTTCATAAGTGAATTACCCGGAGAACGAATTCTTTCGGCTCTGCAATTTGCAGTTACTTTGAAGGCTTCAATTCTTCAAGATGACGATGACAATGTCGTTGACCTTCCTCAGCTGATCGAAGACTTACATCACGTTGGCGATGACAATGACGATGACCTTCCTGAGCTAATCGAAGATTTACATTTAAATGTAGTTAGTAAAAGTAAATAATACTTAATTTGTTAAAAAAAAAATAGAAAAATTAATTTAAATTTTTTCAACCACTTGAAGAACCACTTAAGTGTACATTTCATCAAAAGTTTCTGCATCAAGAGTTCGTAGAAAATCAAAGGCATCTGCATCGATTTCGCGCTGCTCGCACTGCTCGGTATTCGTAATCGTACTACAAACTAACAGAGAGCTACTATTAACTGCGCTTTTTTGGTCCAGAATTTTGCTGCTATCTTCATCTTGTATCTCCAGATTGCTTGTAGACTCTTCACTTGCATATTGATTCATATCTGCATCCATTTCTTTAGAGTCTTTGCTACTGTCGTTTGCAATTTGGTTTTCCAATATGTTACCATCAGCATCCTGTATATCCATTTCAGGAAAACTGTTCGTCATTCTTCCTTGCAAATTATCTACAAAATTTACATTTGACTTTAAGGCATTTAATTTCCTTTGGACAGCTTCGACTATGTGGTATCCAATAGACAATACATGATCCACTGTTAATTGAGTACAAGCGATAGTACTACTAAGACGCCTTGCAACCTTTGCTGCCTGTGCTGGAGTAATCGAATTTTCTTCCTTATCCTCCAACCAATTCTCCAACATGTCTTCCAACATTTCTTTTTTCAAATTTAACATATCACCATCATAAGTGGAAAGTATGGTTTTATTAAATGCGTTTTGATCAACATTATCTTCCAATATATCTGAGCTTCCTTCAGTTTCCTTAGAAAGTTTGCGCTTGCGGCCATTACAATCTTTGGATTTTCGAATTGCTGGGCTACACTCAGAAAGTTTGCGCTTACGACCATTATACATTTTGGATTTTCGAATTGCTGGGCTACCCTACTCTTTCGGCCATTATACGTTTTGGATTTTCGAATTGCTGGGCTTCCCTCAGAGAGATTGCCAGAAAGTTTGCGTTTACGACCATTATACGTTTTGGACTTTCGAATTGCTGGACTTACTTCTATAACAGTATGGTCACCATTATTATAGTCAAGTTGCAGCTTTTTGCCAATAGTTACATGGTAACAATTTATAAGATCGAGTATCTTACTGAGCCTGGGTTTACTGAGTCTACTATTTCCAATAAATTTGCCTTTCCAATACTCTCTTATATTAGTTTCAGTTATTGGCAAAGAAACTTTATACGAAAAGTGTAAAATGAGATCCATCACTATTTCTTTATCAGTTGTTAAACCATTTCTCTCATCGATGACCTCCAAATAAATTTTCTCTTCGATCAAAGATTCTATTTTAATATTCGATTGCATTTTTGATGTCTCGGAAAAAAAAGTTGATAGTTTCTCTGCTTTCCAATCAGGACTGTAACTCAGAAGAAGAATAAAATCTTCGTTTGATGAATGTTTTTCGCGGATAACATCAATGAAAAAATCAAGGACTTTATTCCCCATTAAAAGGATGGAGTCGCTTGCTTTCCTACTTTTAGTTCTAATCGCTAGTGTTCGGTTTTGAGCTTCGATATTATTTTTTTTTCGGGGACTTATTTTCGGGTATTCGGTTGTTTTAATGTGCACAATATAGTCTTTCAAAGCCTGTTCGATCAATTTCGAAAATTCTCGTAAGTCTCTTCCTTCGATAATTAAATGCAAAACTTCTTCCAAATAAAGTTGAAATCTTGCTATGTTACGTTCCTCGGTATTTTCCAAATCGTCAAATAAGATATCAACAAAATTTTTATCATTAGCTTGTGCAGAATTTTCACTTAAAATTGCAAAATCGTAAGAAAGGTTGGTTGACATGGCTGGCTCTGGAATATTGAAGCAATGTACAAATAAATCCGTTTATTGATACAATGTATCAATTAGGGCAGGCTACTTAGGTTAATAAATTCCCGAGAGAAGTAACGTTTTGGTCAACGTAACTACTACTTCAAACCTTCTTGTAACACCATTTTAATAATGAATCAACGACCAAAACGTAATGCCGTGATTGAATCTGAAAAGATTGTGTCTAAGAGGAAGGCAGAAGTTGATAAAAGAAAAGTAAAAAAAGAAAGAAAAGACTCTGCAACGAACCGATACTTAATTGAGATTGCGCAAAAAAAGTTAAATGAAAATATTACAAGAATCGATACGAGTGTACTTGCTCAATCTGATTATGATAATAACAATGAGCTTACCGCCGATGATCTTACTTCGGCAAACATTGGAGAGGGAATTATTCTTGAAAATGAATATGAAAATGTTCGTGAAGACTTAGAATATTCTTTTCAAGTAGAGTACTGCCAAAGCAAAAATCATCGTATGGTTAAAGGTTTTGATATAAACGCTCTTGTTGAAATGACTCTAGCAAATGCGAATCTTTCAATTGGAATTAATTCTTATGAATCCAATTTATCTTTGATTAAAAATGATAATTCTGCGGCTGCGGTGACTAAAAGTGCTTTTTCTCGGGCTCTTATTGAATATTTCCAAGTCAGTAATACAACAATCAGTAATCAATCCCTACTCTTGAATCTGTTACATAATTCTTTTGGGGGTATAGCAAATTTGCCGGTTCATGTAAAATCTGAGATTAATGAAGACAATGATGAGCAGTCCATTCAATCTGATTCCACGGAAGATTCCGTTGAGGTTTTGTTTCGAAAAACTGTGATTCCTAAATTAACTCAGTATTGGCCTGAACATAAAAATAAGAGATTTTTTTGTTTCAATCAATGTCAGAATGATTGTACTTTATTTATTGGAAATGAGTATGCAGATCTTTATCACTGTCCAAAGTGCTCTCATCCGAGATACAGACCATGTACACGAAGAAAATGTTCCCAACGCAATAAACATGATTGCCCGCATCTGCTTGAAGAAGGCATAGCCTATAAAAATCTGTACTATCGATCATTAACTTTGCTGATATATGATCTTGTCGATACAAAGTATTTCGCAAGCTACTTAAGTTATGCCCGTCTGCATGTTGACAAGAACACTTATTCTGATTTTATGGATGGGGAGGTTGCTTTAGGTCATCTTGAAGATATGAATAATCTCGGGCACGATTGGATAGCAGAAAAACCTATAGAGCGAAATGGAACAATCTTAATCAATCTCTTACTTTCTGAGTTTTACGATGGTGGTCAGCTATTTACAAGTAAAGTTTTCGACTTCTGGCCACTCTGCATTGGAATATTAAATTTACCAGCCCATCTCCGAAGTAAAATTGGCTTAGGATATTTTTTGGGTGCTCTATATAATGGTAAGCATTCCGAAACTGAAAGAAAGTTAATTTCGGAATTTCTTTGTGAAGAACTGATTTGCCTATTTGATGGAATACCACACGAGTCAAATGGGAAGAAATTTTATATTCAAGCACGATTGGTATTGCATGTTCTTGATACTAAAGCGGCTGAACCTGTTTTAGGTTTGCAGTCTGCGGCGAACTCCAAATTCGGATGTCCGTTGTGTAGTGGTGCAACTGGGCTTTATAATGGGAAAAAGTGTGTTTTCTATGGACACCGAAATTTTTTACCACAATATCACTGGCTGCGTTTTTTCGGTCAAACTGGATATTGTTGTCCTCAGGGCTTTTATGATCCGAAAAACAAAAACCAGTGGCAAAACAATGAAGTGTTTTGGAATAAGGAAAGGGAGTTTAAGAACATTCGAAAATCCTTTTTTGCTCCTCATGGATACACAGTTTTTTCTGAAATTTTAGATAAGCTCAATTCATGTAGAGCAGAAGCTGATATGCTTACCAAAAGACAAAGGATGATTGAAAAAAGACAAACAGAAATTGAGTCTATATGTCACCCTTGCGATAATAATCAACTTACCAAAGATGGTTTGATTGATTTTCTGCTGCCTTCAAGATTAGATGCTGTTCAAAGTAAATATGAATACAGCTGGTTTCATGCTGGCGAATTCAGCCTTGATGTCATTAAAGTCTTGTTCTCAAAGCACTTGTTCTATCGGCATTTCGATTATCGCACACAAAGGCCATATCGAAGGGGTTCCTACGACCAATACAAAGCCGATGCATTGGCTGCTGTACTACTTAACGATTGCAGCCGTGCAAAAAAGAAGAAGCACGTAAACGGAGTCCAAAGTTTGTGGTACTACTGTCGGCTTCCATACGCGGATATACAAAGACAATTTACTTGGCCTTTTGTTCATGCAGTGACAGGGTTCATTGTCCGAATGACTGAATGTATACTTGGTCATTTTGTAGATCAAAAGGATAAGCCTAAGAAAAGAAAAGGTTCTATCGCCGTTAAAGTTATAGATGATGCAGACGATAATGACGATGCTGATGAACAACTCGATGGTGCAGTTAACGATAAGGATGAGCACATTGATGAACCTTACGATGGAGGAGCTTTTCGGCCCGATTTCTCCAAAGATGAGCCTTCATTTGAGGCTTCGAAAGGAAGTATAGAAAAGGTTTGTGCATGGCTAGATTGTGTACTTTTACCTCAAGGTCTTAATGATGATTGGGATATAAACTTTCGCAAACCCAAGGGTATGAAGATGGTTCAAAAGTTAAAGATGGTATCTTGCTATTGGGATTTTATTATGGAGTGTCTTGATATAGATGCTGGATACAAGGCACTCTTTAGAATGTTTGCCCATGATATTCGGCAAATGCTCTCTTTAGTGATACCTAAAAACTCTGTCCAGTCCATGCAAGACTGTGTTATTGAATCCGTTAGTACTTGGGAAGGAATGATGCCTGCGAAGGAAAATTATTTTCAAGTTCATCAATTGGTAGATTTGCCATTATTTATTCGGTATTTTGGGCCGCCAATGGGCGTTTGTGAACTTCCTGGAGAGAGAATGTTGAGTATGTTAAAAAAGCGCAAGTTAAGAATGAATTCTGGAGGGCACAGTTCTTTTGGGAAGTCTGTAGTTCGGAAACAGATAAACCACGAGCGTTGGATTATGAAACGTTTTTTTAACAAGAAGCCTGTCTCTGTTGATCCTCATACAGGAAATTTTGTCTACAACGATCGTCCTTTTTTTTTGGGAATGGTTGAAGGGACTCAGAAACATTCGAAAACGAGATCATTTGTATTGACAGAATTTGAAATAGAGAATTTGGCGAGTACTCTCTTAAATCAGATCGAAAGAAAGTTTGATAGAGACCCCGAACATATGAAGCACAGTCCTTTATATAGAATCTTTTCAAGCGGAAATTATTTTAGGACGTGGACGTGGGTGGAAAAACTGAAGTACGTACAGTCCAGACCCGCTATGTTCGCTGCAGATGAGATAAAAGTAGCGAATTCGCTTTTGGATTTTCAACCATCATGGCATAAATCTGCGTGTATCTATGGGGTATACTTTGGTAGCAGGGGATCGAATTGTCGAGAAGTTGACGTTCCATTACTTGATAAATATTATAAAGCATCACCGTCAACGTCATCAAGAGAATGGTCGGAGAAAGCTGAATATAGTTCTTGGTGTAAATACCAGAGTCAGAATAGACGGACAGTTATTGAAAACTACGCTAAAATAAACGCGTTTTTCAAAGCTGATATTGGTGACTCAACAATTAAAGACTGCATTATAGTATCACTTACAAGTTTCAAAACTACTGTAAACGCATTAGTAAGCGAAAATATGAGACCGTTAATTCCAAGTTTCAGTTGTGTCGATGTCGTTGCGGTATCGGGTTCGCTTGTGAAGGAATATTTTGTTGGTGCTCAGGATATTTGCCCAACCCGAATTGCAATTATACCGTTTTATGATAAGCACAGATCCATATTGATCGGTAAAGGAACCAAGAAGTATGAGTCTGAATATGCTAAGCATCGAGTTGGGAGAGATAATTTGCCGATTGTATATATTATGCTTCCATTAACTTTGGAAAAGAAACTGTACCAAACAGATGAAATTAATAAAAGATCTTTTGACTTATATATGTGATAGTTTTTAACATTATTATAACTAAATAATTATTCATCATTAATAAACAATTGTCCTCCTGGTTCTCTTCTTCATAAGCACTTTAACAATTAATATGCCTCGCTGCTTTTTACTACGCTGCTTCTACGAATCCATCTGGATGAGAAATGACCACATTCGATGAACAATGTCCGACTTTTCGCTTTTTGGAGTCTAAATCAAAACATGATACTTTGGTGGTGGCTGCGCTCTTCCTCTTTTTCAGTGGCATGGAAAGAAACTCAATATTCGACCCTGGTATTAGGGTTCCATTTGGATCTGCAATGAACAATCTGCTTCTACGCACATCAAAGACCAAGCCAACTGCATGTAAGCTATATTGCGCTGTTTCCTCATTTGAGCTCTTTAGTTCATGGTTAGATAGCTCGTCACCGTCGAAAATGTAGTTCAAGACGTACAATGGAATTATGTTCATGACAGGATTATTAGCTGCATTAAGAATACTTGCCTTCGCAAGATTATGGCCAAACAAGTAGTGCTTGTGAGATCCAACAATTCCTTCCCCCCAAAACACCAGAGAATCTTTCACTTGCATGATATATCTCGCTAGTAATAACTGAGCAGCATCTAATGGTTCTAAAGTGTCCAGTTCTGCCTTAATGGTCTGATAACTTCTGTAGATAGAATGGAATTTTCCGAGCTCAACATCCTGTTTTATTTTGGAACTAAGATAAAATGCCAATGGTTCGCAAAGACCATCTAAAAGATCGTCTGTGTTCCCTACATTTTGTTCTTCAAGCCAATCTTTAATGATATTACGAATATTGATACTTGGCCAATCTGACAATGCTGGAAATGATGGGCCACTAATTTTCTGATGAGGAATAAAAATTTCCCAACTAGGAAGAATTGTTTTAAGCCATGCATACAGGTTCTCATGAGAATAAGTAGTCTTATACGTTAAACGTCTTGACTTTCGATCCAATGCTTTTTCTAATAACGTTTCGATTGGTTTCATGAGCAATACGTATTTAAATGGAGAATAAGAAAATTCAATAGTATTTCCTACTGTATACTAAATAGAATTATACTTCATAATATAACTAGTATGTTCTCATCATAACTAGTACCCTACTAATTATATTAAAAATAACTAGTACTTCTTGTCACACAACCATAGTGTAACTAGTACTTTTTTGGGTATAACTAGTAGGGTACTAGTTATTTTTTCCTGTGCAAACACAATCGTGACAGAAATCAAAAAAAAAAAGGTTCCGCTAATACTAAAGTTGCAAAATTTAGTGACTTTACAAACACATTGAAGACATTGAAGCCAACTGGATCAACTGCATCTTCTTTCAATTCGCCATCTGCACCTGCAAAGTTCCAGAACAACTCGAATTTTGTTCAACAATACACTATTGTAGACTACAATGTCTATACAATAATCGGGGATGATGACAAACCCTTTACGGCCTGTATTACAATAGCAAATGTATTCTGGCTGAAAGATATACTTCTTGGGAAGAAGCCTATGTCTGATGGGCAAATGCTTTTTTGGCCAAGTAAGATGATGTATGCTCCGAAGGTATTTGATTATATGAGAAACGCCGGAATAACTGACAACAGCGTATCGAACTTTCTGCGCGATACTCCAACGCACAGGCCTCTGATAATCTTCAGCTTTGCTTCGAAAATAAAGTCAGATAAAACATTCGAAGAGGCAAACAGTCTTTTAAAGACAATCATTCACGGCGCAGTTGACGATGGTTCAAATACCACACCAAGAAAGTTATTTAGCCTCGTTATTAAAACCACGCCGTTATCTGACCTACAAATGGCACCATTGATTGCCGTTTCAGCAATTATTGGTCCTGTGAAGCCAGCCCAGAGTTTGAGCCGTCAGAATC
>JARXAV010000121.1 GCA_029865665.1 Flectobacillus sp.
TCGTATTGTTATATGGATGAATGGAATATTCACGGTTAATCTAGCACATTGCAGATTTGATACAAGCTTGTATCTTTGTTTATCTGTCCGAATATTGAGTCAAAAAACGATAATATCATGCCAAAACAAATTTGGGTAACAAATTTACGAGTATTAGCCACACTTTCTGTCATTTTACTACATGCCTCTGGAGGTGGTATTTTTAACTACAACACCATTCCGCTGTCGTGGTATTGGATTTGCAACCTAACTAACTCCTTCGGTTTTTTTGCCGTTCCTTGTTTTGTCATGTTATCTGGCTATTTACTCTTAGGACGTTACGACGGCAATTTAGTATCTTTTCTCCAAAAGCGTTTTACCAGAGTTTGGCTACCATTCACCCTCTGGATTGGTATCTATCTAGCCTATCGTATTTTTTATGAACACCGAGCCAATTCTATCAGCACCTGTATCCAAAAATACCTAGGCGGTGATGTCCTCTACGGTCATTTATGGTTTGTCTATATGATTTTAGGAATGTATTTACTAACCCCTTATTTGAGCAGATGGTTAAAAACAGCAACTCAACAGGAGATTTATTTTTTCCTGTTTCTAAGTTTTATTTCTGCCTCTATTTTCCCACTAATTACTAAAATAACGGGCTTTCCCATCAAATTTGATTTACAAAACTTTGGAGGCTACATTGGCTACTACGTAGCAGGCTATGTGCTAGGTAATGCAGACACATCCGCCTATAAAAAGTACTATCCTTTTATTTTTATTTCCGCTTGGCTATTATCTACGTTTGGTAACTATTACGAAACCATGAACCATGCAGGAAAGTATCAAGGTAACTTTTACAATTACCTTAGCCCCAACATCATCATTGATGCTGTGGCTATTTTTCTTACGTTCAAACATTGGCTCAACATAGAAATTTTACCTAAAGTCACCAATCTCTTTGATAAATACAGTTATGGCATCTATTTAGTTCACGAACTAGTGCTACGTCATTTATCTAGGGCATATCACATCAACTGGATTTATAAACATCCCCTTATTGGCATTTCATTACAAACGAGTCTGACCATTGTGTTAAGTACATTAATCATCCTGTTATTAAGTAAACTACCCAAAGGCTATTGGATTACAGGATAATTTGATATTATTGATTAGTAGTGTACGAAGGATTGAGAGACATTTGATAAATTTAAATTTCGAGACCTAGGGCTTCACCCTAGGCTTAGGTATGTCGCCCTTTCAGGGCTAAAATGTACTGCCTTAGCCCTGAAAGGGCGATATATCTTAGCGATGGGTGTTAGCCCATCGTCAAAAAAAGGATTTTACAAAATTTGTCAGAGAATGCTATTTTTCAATCCTTCGTACACTACTAATTATTGATTATCAATTAGTTATTACAGAATGATTACTTTCTAATTTCTTCAAATTTTGTAACTTTACGAAATAGATGATTCATTTTCTATTTCGTGAAATCCTTTTTTGACGATGCGATGGGCTAACACATTAAACCCAAAATTCATAATTTTGCATTATTCCGTATCTTACCAACCTTACATTAAAACACATCAAAAACATGAAATTACTTACACGAACCTCCTTACTATCTTTCAGGACATTACTCGTTTTCTCGTTCGTCCTTTTCGGAACTACGTCTTATTCCACTGCCACATTCAGAGGAAATTTAGCAGTCGTAGATTTACCATTGGCATCGCAATGGATTATTTCTCGGTATGTTGTTGGTACAAAAGTAAGTTATCCCGAAATTAAAAATGCTTATATCACCATCAACTCCACGTTATCAAGTTTTATGGGTGCAGGTGGGTGTAACTCCTTACGAGGAAGCGTCTATGTATCGGGCAAAAGCCTTCGTTTTGACTCAATTGTAAGTACTAAAATGGCTTGTTCAGAACTTGCTTCCGAAACCCTGTTTATTAGCAACTTACAAAAAGTGAAAGAATATAAAATTGTAGGAGGTGAATTATTTCTCTACAACAAAGACCACAAACTGATTATGGTATTAGAGAGTTTTCGTTAACAGCTCGTACCAACTAATCATCTTACCAACGTGATTGATTTTCATACCCATCAACTCAATACCGCAAGTACTGATACTCAAGTACTCAATCTGTTGCAACCCCTGCCAATATCACTCCCGCAAGTGATTTCGGCAGGGGAAGTTGTGTTTTCCATTGGTTTGCATCCGTGGTATTTAGATGATAGTACCTTAGCGGCAGAAAAGCTAAAAATGGAAGCCCTTGCCAACGAACCAAATGTATTATTCATGGGCGAATGTGGGCTAGACAGGCTGTGTAATACGCCCTTCAAACTGCAAGAAGAAGCCTTTATTTGGCAAATCTCCTTAGCCGAAAAACTACAAAAACCAATGGTAATTCATTGTGTAAAAGCCTATTCCGAGTTGATAGCAATCAAAAAAAAAGTAAAGCCAACTGTACCGATGATTGTACATGGTTTTAATGCCAATGAGCAAATTTGTAAACAACTCATCCAACATGGCTTTTACCTCTCTTTTGGAGCTGCTTTGCTCAACGAGAAGTCCAATGCCTACCACTTACTAAGTATCATTCCGAAGAAGTATTTATTTCTTGAAACAGACGATAAAAATTGCACAATTTCAAGTATATTTGCCCGTGCTTCGCATCTATTAGCAATAAGTGTAGAAGATTTACAAGAAATTATATTACAAAACTTTATCTCAGTATCCAAAAACCGAATTGTAACGCTCAAGGATTAATGAAATCTTAACATTAGCCCAACGAGTAAAACATTCGCAGTAAAACTGCTAGTAAATTATGCAAAGAAATTTTTTTAAAGCCCATCCTTGGCACGGTATCCAAATCGGAAAAGACATGCCAAATGTTGTTACTTCTTTCATCGAAATTGTTTCAACAGATACCGTTAAGTATGAAATTGACAAAGAAACTGGATATTTGAAAATCGACCGTCCACAAAAATTCTCTAACATCGTTCCTGCTCTTTACGGTTTCGTACCTCAAACATACTGTGGAGATGGTATCGCTGAATTAGCTCGTGAAAAATCAGGAAAAGCAATTGAGTGTGGCGATGGTGACCCATTAGACATTTTGATTCTTTCTGAACGTACAATCACACACGGAGATATTATTTGTCAGGCTATTCCAATCGGTGGTATCCGTATGATTGACAAAGGAGAGGCAGATGATAAAATCATTGCGGTATTGAAAGGTGACTCGATGTATGGTAACTGGACTGATATTTCTGATTGTCCAAAAGCGATTACAGACCGTTTAGTTCACTATTTCTTGACGTACAAAAACATTCCAGGAGAAGAGAAAGTAGCCGTTGATATTGACGAAGTTTACGGAAGAGAAACTGCTCATGAAGTAATTTTAAAATCTCGTGAAGATTACCGTAATATTTTCGGATGAAGCTTAGAGCTTGTAACCATTGCCGCTTTTGATGTACTCGGAAAAGCAGAAGAAGTTCAACAGAAACTTTCTATTGCAGGTATCCAAAGTGAAATCAAAGAGGAGGCGGCTTTTGAATTACAAGTACTCCACAAAGACCAAAAAATCTCGAACGAACTGATTTCATTTTTCAGTTCTCAGAACTAGCAAAAAGGGTTTCTTCCATCAGTCGAAGAAGCCCTTTTTCATTAACAAGGCTTTCCTGCCATTTATCCGCTTGTTTACCCTTTAAACACGAGACTTTTCTATATATCCAATCTTTTTTTTACATTTGATTTTATCATTCAGACAATCAACCATGAAACAATTTGTGAAATACGTTTTTGCCAGCCTTGTGGCATTAGCAATATTTGGAATACTAAGCTTTGTACTCATTGTAGGGATTGCCTCCGCTGTGAGTTCAAGTGAAGGATTAACACCCTTAAAGGATAGATCTGTATTACGCCTTAGTCTCAATGGCCCAATCATTGAAAACGCCCCTGACGACCCCAATCCGTTGAAAAGTTTAGCGGGTTCTTTCTCCGACAAAGCCGAAGAAATCGGTATGATGCAAATCAGAGAAGCCTTAAAATTGGCCGCCTCAGATAGCAATATCAAAGGCATTTACCTCGAATCTCATTATCCAATGGCTGGCTATGCTCAGTTAGAAGAAATCAGAGATGCACTGCTTGAATTCAAAAAATCTGGAAAGTTCATCTATGCCTACGGAGAATCGTATTCAGAAAAAGGTTATTATCTTGCTTCGGTTGCCGACAAAATTTATTTGAATCCAGCAGGAGGTTTAGACTTTAACGGAATCAGTGCAGAAGTTACGTTCTTCAAAGGTGCGTTGGATAAGCTAGACATCCAACCGATTGTATTTAGAGTAGGAGAATATAAATCAGCGGTAGAACCCATGCTTCGTGAAAACATGAGTGATGCTAACAGAAGTCAATATACCTCGTTGATGTCTTCTATCAACAACCATATTTT
This sequence comes from Flectobacillus sp., assembly GCA_029865665.1. Next base: position 4,437 of record JARXAV010000121.1, read on the forward strand.
TGCCCAAATTGCAGTTTCTCGCAAAACTACCCTAGAAGCCTTGAACAAGGTAGCAGATGAATTATCGGCCTATCAACCAAAAGGTGCATTGGCAAATAAATTGGTTACACACGTAGGCTACTACGATGAATTTGAAATGGCACTCCGTTCAACCATTCATGAACAACAAGACGAAAAAATCAACTTCGTAAGTCTGGGTAAAATTCTAAAAACAAAAGAACTGAACAAAGAAGATACCGACGAAACTCAACAAATTGCGGTAGTCGTAGCAGAAGGAACAATTCAAGGCTCTAAAGCGACGGATGGCAATATTGGGTCGGACGATTTCATTGCAGAACTTCGTAAAGCGAGAGACGACAAAAAAGTAAAAGCAATTGTATTGCGTATCAATAGCCCAGGCGGCTCATCGTTGGCATCGGATGTGATGTGGAGAGAAATTAATTTAGCTAAAAAAGTAAAGCCAGTGATTGCCTCTATGGCAGATTATGCCGCTTCTGGAGGCTATTACATGGCTATGGCTGCCGATACCATCGTGGCAGAACCAACGACCATCACCGGCTCTATCGGAATTTTTGCTCAATTCTTCAATTTTAGTAATTTCTTGAAAAACAAACTCGGCATTACTACCGACAGAGTGAATACAAACGCTCACTCCGATTTTCCATCGGTTACTCGTGAATTAACTGATTTTGAGAAAACATGGTTTCAGAATAACGTAGATGCAGGCTATGAGTCCTTTACAAGCAAAGCTGCAAAAGGACGTAAGATGCCAATTGATAAATTAAAATCCTTAGCTGGCGGAAGAGTTTGGACAGGTTTACAAGCGAAAGAAAATGGGTTAGTAGATATTCTTGGAAATTTACATACTGCTATTGCTGTAGCGGCTAAAAAAGTAAATCTGAAAGAAGGCTCATACAAAACTACGTATTTCCCTTCGCCAAAATCATTCGTAGAAAAACTGTTAGAAAACAAGCAAGAACAGCTTGAAGAGAAAGTTTTCGAAATGCAATTAGGCGAACTTGCTCCGTATGCAAAAGAAATAAAAGAGCTAAAAAGCCGAGAAGGTTACATGGCTTTAATGCCTTTTCAATTAGAGATGAAGTAGATTATCACTCGCTAAAAAATGGCTGTATCACTTATAAAAAGGGCTTCTTGTTTGGTATAACGGGAAGTCCTTTTTAATTTTGACTAACATTAACATAACACGATTGAAGATTTCGTCGAAAATTATGATTCGTAACAACTGGACAAGAGAAGAAATTGATGAGATTTATAATCTCCCATTTTTAGAATTAGTATATCGTGCCGCAACGGTACACCGTCAATATCACGACCCACAAGAAGTACAAATCAGTACCTTGTTGTCGATTAAAACAGGAGGCTGTCCAGAAGATTGTTCATACTGTTCGCAAGCAGCTCGCTATCATACTGATGTAAAAGTGCAGAAGTTAATGCAAGTTGACGAAGTATTAGCGGCGGCAGAACGTGCTAAAGATGCAGGTAGCTCTCGTTTCTGTATGGGTGCAGCGTGGCGTGAAGTACGTGATAACCGTGACTTTGACAATGTCTTAGAAATGGTAAAAGGCGTTAATGCAATCGGTATGGAAGTTTGTTGTACCTTGGGTATGCTTACAGCCGAACAAGCTCAAAAATTGAAGGCAGCGGGTTTATATGCCTACAACCATAACGTCGATACTAGCGAAGAAAATTATAGCGATGTAATTTCTACTCGTACGTTCGACGACCGTTTGAATACCATCGAAAATGTACGTCAGGCAAAACTTTCTGTTTGTTCGGGGGGTATCATCGGCTTAGGAGAATCAGACCAAGATCGTACTGGTATGTTAAAGACCCTAGCAAATATGCCACAACATCCTGACTCTGTGCCTATCAACAACCTTGTGCCTATCAAAGGAACGCCACTAGGAGAGCAAGAACCAGCATCTATCTGGGATATGGTTAGAACCATTGCGACGGCTCGTATCATCATGCCAAAATCATTAGTACGTTTATCAGCAGGACGCTTAGATATGTCTTACGAAGGACAAGCATTCTGTTTTATGGCAGGTGCTAACTCTATTTTCTCAGGAGATGTTTTATTAACAACGCCTAACCCTGCGGTAAATTCAGACAAAGAATTATTCCAAATCTTGAGTATCAAACCAAGAGAAGCGTTCAAAGGAGAGAAAAAAGCAGTTGAATTTAACGTAATTCCTTCGGAAGCAGAAGCCTTGAATGCTGAACTAGCGAAATAACATAGATTTACGGATTAGTGTTCGAACTATTTTTGGGAAAAATTTTACCAAAAGGATGTTTGAATCTAATAACACTAAGAAGGCTTCGTTTTAGACGAAGCCTTCAGTTTTACAATAATCCTGTGACTTTACTGTTATCTATACGTATAAACATCAAATCTGTAAGAATATAAACCTTTCACAATAACAAATTTTAGTAAAAACATGAAAAAAATTTCATATTTATTGCTTGCTTTCGTTGTAGCATTTATCACATCATGTGCTGTAACGCCCGATGTACAACCAACTACAGTTGATAACACATTACCAGTAGCAAATGGTGGACTAGACATCTCATTTACTGATGCAACCATCAACTCTACTAATTCGGTAGTAGCAGCAAGTGGCGATAATGTTAACGTTTCGTTATTAATCAAAAAAACAGCACTAGGTGGCAAACCAAGAATTATGCGTGTGTATGTTTCTGATCAAGCTAACTATCGTGCAACTGGAGCAACTCCTTTGTTTGAAATCAAGTTAAAAAACAAAGACGAGCAAACACAAACAATCGACTATACGGTTTCTCCTTCTTCTGGAAAAGTATATATTCACTTCGATGTGTATGACAACACAAGTACGTCGGATGATGTTACAAAATCAGGAATCAACGTAACTCGTAAAACGTTAGTCGTGAACGTTTCTACAACTGGGCAAATAGCAAGTTGGGCTGGTATTACATTAGGAGGTCAGGGAAATAGTGCAGGTTCTCGTTTAGCTTCTGCAACTGGTGACGTTTATAAAGTATGTGACCTTGATTCAAATATGAAATATATTGATATTACGTATGCTTCAAACAGAACAACGGATGCTCCGCAGTTATTATCAAATCCTGCAAGAGCAACTCAAGGATATGCAACCGTAGTAGCAAGTACAAATACTGAATGTGGAGGAACATCTACGGCAGGCGGTATTGCAACAATATTCCAAGCAGCTCCAACTGGAACAGACTTTGATGGTGCAACAGATGCTACTTTAGGAGCATTAAGCATCACGGCATCTACACAATCCATTGCTGTAGCAACTGGTAAAGTGTATATGTTCCAAAGAGGTTCTGGTTCTAACTTGAGAAAAGGACTAATTCGTGTTAATACTATCACGCCTGTGTCTAATATTTATGCGAATGGTACTATTACCTTTGATATTAAAGTTCAAAAATAAGCAATCATTTTGCACAAAAAAGGCTGTTCCGATACGTTGGAACAGCCTTTTTGTTTTACAACTCTTTAATCTTTCTTGATACAGGTAAATTTTAATTCTCACTCCAAAGTTTCGATGAGGTAGGCTCTTCAATTTCAATAAATACTGTTTATACGTTTTCCCATAATAGCAAAAAGAATTTTGTTTTTTGAGATTAAAAACCTTTATTTATGACGCTTTCGAGATACTCAGCTTAACATCCTAAACAGGAAATAATTGATTAAAAATTAAGTAGTCTTCATTATTACTTATCTTTCCCTTCACAAATGGATATTCTTGACAAAAAAATGAAGCCGTTTAAGCCAAATGAACTTTTTGATTTTTATTTCAGAGAAGACTGGAAAATGAAAACAGGAGAATATCACCCTCTTTTTCATATCAATCGGATTGAAGATGTAATTGATTTTTTGAAATTTCCAGTACCTCCACATAAAAAAACAGTGTGTGATTTTATTTTTTTGACAAAAGGTAAATCAAAAAGGCGTAAAGGGCTAAACGAATATGATTTTTCAACAAATACATTTTTCTTTTTACCTGCTCATCAAATTACTTCATGTGAATATATTACGGATGATTCAGAAGGCTTCTTTTGTCATTTTGACTTACAAATATTTACCGAAATATTTCCTCATCATTCTTTTTTAGAAGATATATTTTTTTTACAACATCATGGCTATCCTCTTGTTGAAGTTCCTCTTGATTTGAAAGAGATAATCGTTACTTTGCTCCAACGATTAGAATCCTATTATTTATCAGCTACTAATGTAAATTTAGGATTGATTAGTTTACACTTAGCAACTATTTTTAGGGAATTACAAGTTTTGGATGAACAGACATTTGATTTACCCCAAAAAGCTGCTTTTATATTAACAAAAAAGTTTAAAAATCTCCTTTCACAATATATTTTTCAAACCAAAAAACTAACGGACTATGCTGATATGCTTTCGATTTCGCCTGAATATCTAAACAGATGTGTAAAAACGATTACAGGAAAATCTTCTCAAGATATATTAGCTGACATGATAATATTGGAAGCCAAAGTTTTGCTCAAGCAAACTGATCTTAGTGTGGGAGAAATTGCATTTAAGTTTTCAGAAACTAATCCGAGCGATTTTATTCGACTTTTCAAGAATAAAGTGGGTGTTACGCCAAAAAAATATCGAACATAGTCGCATTTTGCTTATTTTTTACTTTTTTACGCTTATTTTTATTTCAATATCCAACGTAGATTTGTTTAATTAAATATAAGAATTACAACAAAAAACAAATCTCAAATGAAAGGAAAAAGAATTGCGATAATTGGTGCAGGTCCAGGTGGATTAGCTGCGAGTGTTGCTCTCTCACAAGCAGGATTTGACGTAAAAGTTTTTGAAAAAAGTACTACAATTACCCCATTAGGTGGTGCTATTATTTTAAATGCTACAGGTATTGTTATTTTGCGAAAATGGGGCGTTGATGTGAATGATATTTTTGCCGCCAGAGAACCACAATTTAGACGTTATGATGGTAAGATTAGAGTAAAGTTTGAGTTAGATAAATCTCTCTTAGATAAAGCAGGCGTAACAGGATGGCAATCAGGCATGATGCGGGCTGAATTGTATGAAAGATTACTAAAAGTTATACCTGAGGGTATAATTCAAACTAGCCATTCTTATATTAATCATGAAGAAACTGAAAACGGAATTAAAATCAATTTTGCTGATGGTAAAAGCTATGAAGCAGATTTACTGATAGGTGCAGATGGCATTAATTCAGAAGTCAGACAACAACTGTGGGGACATTCTGATGCCAAACATTTAGGAATCGCCGTTTGGTTGGGCTGGTGTGAATTAGAAGGTGCAGACCGAACCAATATCATTATTCAACACAATCAAAAGTATCAATTTGGTTTTGCACCGCTGATTTATAAAGGTAAAAATTGTTATGAATGGTGGTTTGTGGAGAAATGTACTGAAACACAAGAAAAACCGCAAGATGTAATGGGCTATATCAGAGAGAGAGTGGGGCATTTTGCAGACCCTTCACCAAAAATTTTAGACCATACAGATCCAAACCATCAATTATTCAGATGGGTTGTAAAGTACCGTGACCCTCTCAAAAAATGGTCAAAAGGTAGGGCAACAATCATGGGTGATGCAGCACACCCAACCTCACCTTACGCCGCTTATGGTGCAGGTATGTCTATTGAAGATGCTTTTTTCTTGGCAAAATTCTTAAAAGGGAAAGATATTTCAAACTTGGAAACTTTACAAGAAGCTCTAAAAAGATACGAAACAGAAAGATTGGAGTTTACAAATAAAACTACGTCTTTCGCTCGGTTTTTAGGTAGATTTTATCACGGACTACCAAGACCATTGGCATATTTAAGAGATACGTTTTTAGACAATTCTTCGATTCCTGGAAAAGGTATAGCCAAAGGCTATACCGAAGAAGCTCAATCGGTTTTAAAAGGCATTCTTGAAGAATAAATGAGTATTTTTTGAACAATTAATAAAACGTGTTGATACTATTACGATCGTTGAAGATTTAATGCGTCCGCCAAACCATCGTTTTAATATGTGTAAAAAAAATTAAGGCTTCTTTTACAGGAGCATAGCGATATTTTTGCGTTATTAACAAATAAAACCACAAGTAAATCTTGTGGTTTTATTTACTCCTTCTTGACTAAAATTCTAAGGATTTAGGGATTAAAATTCCTGCCAGTTTGTCTAAGCCATTTTTCTCAAACCTTATTCAATTTCTACTAAAATATCCGTAATGTTTTCTGGAGAAGTTAAATCAACCCAATGCTTATAAACTTCTCTCACTTGATTTTTAGGTTTTAATCCTGCCCCAAAAATATCCGTATAAAGCTGTTCATAAACCATTGAAACACTACTAAAATCGCCCACATGCGTATGCAAAACAGCTTTAAAACCTGCTCGTTCTTGAATGCTATACTTTTCTGGAATAGCCACATTCGTTGGAGCAACTGGTAAGGCAATTTCTAACGTAATTGGAGCGGTGTCATCACTAGAGGTATTCCAATAAATAAATTCAAGAGGTGAAACTGGTTGCAAACCCGCTTCTTTTGCCGTTCCATAAAGAGCGTCAACTTCTCTAATAGCGACTGCATTAACATGAGCTAAGGTAGTTTCGGTCGAATAAACCAAAAATGTTTGGGTACTAATTTCTTTAATTTCCATGATTGTTGTCTGATTTGGTTAACGATACAAAGCTAAATCATGGATGTGACAACCTTATGTCAGTAGGCTTTATCTAATTTTTAAAATAAATTCGTATCCTAGCATATTAGCTTAATACTTGATTACATTTGAGTTCTTAACTATTCACTCATTCATCAAAAACAACTATGCAAACAACGTTCATTAGTGATATTTCGAAGCAGGAATTTCCGATTATTGATAGCGTTTCGGGAGTAGCCTTAAATCCCTCTATTCTTAAACTGGTTCAGCAAGATTATCCGACGTTTACAGAAAACAATCTTTTGTCTATTAGCGAAGCTAACTATTATCGAGAGAAATACATTTCGCATTATATCCTCAAAGAAATGGGCGAGTTGACCCAACTCGAAAAAACGGTAGTGGATTCGGTCTCAAAAGAGAGTACGCTAAGTGATAAAATGGACGAAGAGGAGGAGAAAAGTTTGTTAACCTTAGGGCAACGTCTAGCAGATAAAATTGCGTCGTTTGGTGGAAGTTGGACATTCATCATCTCTTTTGGAGTTTTTATAGCTCTTTGGATTTTATTGAATGTGCTATTACTAGCCGATAAAGGCTTTGACCCCTACCCTTTTATTTTACTCAATTTGATTTTGTCTTGCTTGGCATCTATCCAAGCACCTTTAATTATGATGAGTCAGAA
>JARXAV010000265.1 GCA_029865665.1 Flectobacillus sp.
TCTAATCCAGCGGTTGCAACCTGATAAAATAAGGGTTGAAATTGATGATAATTGTTACGATCAATCAATACTACCTGAAAATCGTTGTTGAGTTTTAGGGTTTGGGCAAGTTTTAACCCACCAAAACCAGCTCCTACAATAACGACCCTTTTTTGATTAGTTTTAGGTATATTAGGCGACATTTTTTCTTGTTTTAATAAATGATACTATGATGACAAGTTAAAACTCGTTATCCCTTTGAGATAGCACGGTAAAATTACTTACAAAGCAGCTAATCCTGCTATACTTTTGTTACGAACGGCTTCATAGTAGTTTTCATACATCGGAAGAATGGTCGTAATATCAAATTCTTTTGCTCTACTGAGTGCATTTTTCTTAAATTCAGCCAAACGTTCGTCGCTTTCTAAAATATGTACTGCATTGTTTGCCATATCTTCTACATCGCCAATTTCGCTTACATAACCTGTCACTCCATGAATATTTACTTCTGGAATACCCCCCGCATTAGATGAAATGATTGGTACTTCACAAGCCATGGCTTCTAGGGCTGCGAGTCCAAAGCTTTCTTTTTCAGAAACTAACAAAAATAAATCAGCTAACGATAAAACTTCTTCGATTACATCGAGTTTACCCAAGAAGCGAACATCGTTTTGTACACCTAGTTCACGACAAAGCATTTCGATAGAAGTACGTTCTGGCCCGTCGCCTACTAACAATAATTTCGACGGAATACGCTGGTTTACTAAATGAAAAACTTTCACTACGTCTTCAATACGTTTTACCTTACGGAAGTTTGAAGTGTGCATCAATAGCTTTTCGCCGTTTGGACAAATAGCAATTTTGAAATGGTCTTTAGGAAGTTTCTTGAAGCGGTCTAAATCAATAAAGTTCGGAATGACAGCAATCTCATTTTTTATGTCAAACTCATTAAAAGTATCGTTTTTAAGGCTTTCTGAAACGGCCGTTACCCCATCAGAAGCATTAATTGAGAAGGTTACAACAGGTTCAAAAGAGGGGTCTTTGCCTACTAACGTAATGTCTGTTCCATGAAGCGTTGTGATAAAGGGTACATGAATACCTTTTGATTTCAAGATTTGTTTTGCCAAAAATGCGGCCGATGCGTGTGGAATCGCATAATGTACATGCAATAAATCTAGCTTTTCGTGCGAAACAACATCTACGATTTTACTTGCCAAAGCAGATTCATAAGGAAGATATTGAAATAGGGGATAGCTAGAAACACTTACTTCATGATAGAAAATATTCTCATTGAAGAAGTCTAACCGAGAAGGTTGGCTATAGGTAATAAAATGAACCTCGTGACCAACTTTAGCGAGGGCTTTTCCTAATTCGGTGGCTACTACGCCACTACCGCCATAGGTCGGATAACATACAATTCCAATTTTCATCTGTTTGTCTTTGCTCGTTTTGATTATTTTGTTGTTTTCTGGCCTAAAAATTAACTGAATTTACTGCTTTTTGAAAAAATATAAGATACTCAATTTTGGGTGTTTGCCATTGCTAAGTATAGTTACAACAAACAAAGTTGAAAAAAATATCCATCTTTTTAAATATTTGTTTCATTATGGCATTAAAACAAATAAATTTGACACTGCGTTAACATAAACGACTCCTACTCTTGAACCCATGAAAGCGTCTCACACCATTACCGTTTCTCAAGCTGTATCAAACTTTTTTCGTTTGATTCGTTATCCAAATTTATTGATAATCATCTTTACTCAATATTTTACTCGGGTATTTTTAATTCATGACAAATCGTTCCGTTGGATTGATTTTGGAGAGCTTATCACCGAAAAGCATTTAGCTTTAATTAGTCTATCCACTGTTTTAATAGCGGCGGCTGGTTATATCATCAATGACTATTATGATATAAAGATTGATTTAGTGAATAAACCCAAACGGGTAATTATAGGGCGATATATCAAACGTAGATGGGCATTATTAATCAATCAGGGCTTTAATATTTTTGGTGTTTTACTTGGTTTTTGTGTAAGTAAACAGGTTGGTTTAGTAACATTTTTAGCAACATTTTCACTCTGGATATACTCAAACAAACTCAAGCGGATGGCGTTTTGGGGAAACTTTATGGTCGCTATTATGACCGCCTTTTCCTTGCTCATCTTAGCGGTTCATTACCCAGGTCATCAACGAGAAGTTTGGATTTATGCCATTTTTTCTTTTTTCATTACGCTCATTCGTGAAATTATTAAAGATATGGAAGACGTAAAAGGAGATGCTAAACACGGTTGCAAAACCTTACCCATTATCTGGGGAATTGCCAAAACCAAGCAATTAATGTATGGACTGATTGTGGTTTTTGTAGTGTCGCTTTTTGTATTAGCAACGCAATTGCCAGACACCCAAATATTGTATGTCTTCTTAGCCTTGCTTATTCCTGTAGCTTTCTTAACATACAAATTAATTTATGCCGACAAACCAAAGGATTTTGCTTTTCTGAGTACTGCCTGTAAAGTCATCATGTTAATAGGTGTTTTGAGTATGTTATTTGTATGATTTAGCTAGGACATAAAAAAAGCCTGCTCCTCAAAACGAGGAGCAGGCTTTTTTTATGAATTATTACTTACGAGTTGGCACGTTGCATTTGTTTTGCGAACATCGCTTCGTATTTGTTTGCTTCTGGCAATTTATTGTCTTTTAAGCTATTGACAATCAACTGCATTTCGTAAAGTGCCGTTTGGATTGCTCTTGAATTGCCACCTCTTTTATTTTCAAGGTAGAAATCTAGGGCTTTGTCATTACGAGTCATCATCGTTTCGGCAATTTGTAGGGCCGTTTTCTTATCGCCTGCTGCTAAGTATAACGAAACATAATTAGCTGATAATTGATCGTAAGGGATTGTTTTATCAGGCATTACTTTCATACTATAGTCTAAGGCTGCTTTCGCTTTTGCTTTGTTACCTTCACGAATCAACTGGTCTGCTAAACGGATAAAGCTTAAACGAGCAGTTACGATAGGTACTTCCAAATAGAAATCTGAGTGATAATACGTGTTCGGATTATCTAAATCACGCCATGCCATTTTAGTAGTCATGTTTTTGTACATCAAGTCAGAATTTACAAAACCTTCTTTCGCTTCAGGTACTTTAAATGGCATCAAACGATACGCATAACCTTCCATTTGCATAAACTCTTTCATGTTCAAATAGCTACTTCCAGACAACGTTGAAGCGAAGTAAATAGGACGTTTCCAGCCATTTGCTGCGTTTTGAGCAATGATGTCTAATTGAATCAATTCAGGTTTCATAAACCCATTTTTACCTACGTTCCAAGAAATTTGATCTGTTAAGAACGCTTCGAATTCTTTTGGAACGATTCCGTTTTTCTTCACTTCTTCTACATTGATAGGCAATACCATTGTTTCAGAAGGTACACTGTTAATCATCGAACCATCTTGTAAAGGCACTTTGATAGCGTCGTTATTATCTTTTACCAACTTCATGTATTCTTGTAAGTTGATACCTGATTTTACATTCGGGTTTTCATAGAATAACAATTGGTCGTTCACGCCTTCCAATAAATTATCTTTTGGAATCGAGATTGGTAACGGCTGTGAATCGTAGGTCTTACGTTTCATTTGCTCAATATACCAGTCAGTTCCTAATAACGAAAGGTTACATACACGTACGTCTGTACGGAAACCTTCTACTTCTTGTACATACCAAAGCGGGAAGGTATCGTTATCTCCACCTGTAAACAAGATTGCATTTGGAGCGCATGAGTTTAACAAGTTTTTCGCAAAGTCAACTTGGTGATAACGGTGATTACGGTCGTGGTCATCCCAGTTTTGTTGAATCAAGATAACAGGCACAACTGCCGAAACCACTGTTGCTGCAATACCTGCTGTCGAAAGATTTTTTAACGCTAAGTTGAACCATTCTGCCAACTGCATTACTCCTAAACCAATCCAAAGTCCAAAGAAATAGAACGAACCTACATAGATATAGTCACGCTCACGAGGTTCAACAGGAGGGGAGTTCAAATAAACTACCAACGCCAAACCTGTTAATAAGAACATCAATACCGTAATTAAGAAATCTTTTTCGTTTTTACGGTACAGTAAGAAGAAGCCAAGTAATCCTAAAATCAAGGGTAAATAATAGTAGTTATTGCGAGCCTTATTATGTGCTAAGGCTTCTGGTAATTGTCCTTTGTACGAGTAGTCGATAACTCCTGCATCTTGGACATCGCTTTCACGACCTACAAAGTTCCATAACAAATAACGCATATACATGTGTCCCATCTGACGTGTAAACATGAAGCGAAGGTTGTCTCCGAAGCTTGGTTTTTCGCCAGGAGCAAGTCCTAGATATTCTTCATATAACTGAACGTGGTTGGGCTGATTGCTATATACACGAGGTAAAAGCATTTGTCCATCTTTCGAATAAACTACTTTTTGTTTGTGGTCATATACTTCGTATTTACCATCTTTCATCTTGTAAACAGGAGCACCTTTGTCAACGCTTTCTACCTGAGCCACATACGTTGGACCATAAAGTAATGAGCGTTCACCGTACTGTTCACGTTTCAAATACTTCAAGTAATTCAAGATATTACTTGGGTCGTTTTCGTTGATCGGAGGATTGTAAGTCGAACGAATCATCGCTACGTTATACGACATATAACCGATTAGGATGAATACTAATGCCAATAACGATACGTTTAAGGTTACTTTCTCTTTTTTGATTGAGTATAAAATTCCGTAAACGATTGCTCCAAGGAATAAAATCAAGAATACAATTACACCCGTTCCATAACCCATTCCGAAAGTATTGACAAACAATAGTTCAAATTGGAATGCCATAGATGGGATTCCTGGGATAATTCCTGAGTTGATAATTCCTAAAATAACCAAGCCAACTAATAAAGCTGCAAAACCGCCTTTGTAAGTTGGGTTAGGGTATTTTTTGAAATAATATAATAAGGCTAACGCAGGAACTGTCACTAAGTTCAATAAGTGAATCCCAATTGAAAGCCCTACGATATAAGCGATTAGAATCAACCAACGGTTTGCTTCTGCTTCATCTTCAACGACTTCCCATTTCAAGGCTGCCCAAACTACTAGGGCGGTAAATAAAGAAGACATTGCATATACTTCGGCTTCTACAGCAGAGAACCAGAACGTATCTGTAAAAGCATAAGCCAATGAACCAACTACACCTGCACCCAAGAGCGTGATGGCTTCGCCCATGCTTAATTCAGAGAATTGTTTTTTATAGATTTTACGACCAATCAAGACGATTGTCCAGTGCATGAATAAAATAGTCAAAGCACTAGAAACCACCGACATCATGTTGATCCAGTATGCTACTTGAGTTTTGTCTGAGCCAGCTAATAACGAAAATAAGCGACCCAAAAGTAAGAAGATGGGAGCTCCAGGAGGGTGGGGTACTTGTAGTTTATACGCACAAGCAATGAACTCACCACAATCCCAAAAAGACGCTGTTCTCTCAACCGTTGCTGAAAAAACAAAGAGGGAAATTGCAAACACGACCCAACCTGTTAGGTCGTTAATTCTTTTAAAATTGTTCATAATAAAAAGCCCCCAACCCCTAAGGGGAGTTTTGTGATTCCTTTTCCTCCTTTGGGGGTCAGAAGGAATTTAAAGAGATTTTCCGCAAAAATTCAATCAAAAATACAAAAATAGATTGGCTTCGCTACTTTCGAGCTGTTAAAATGTGTTAAAGTTTCATTTTCAACGTTCCATAAAACGCCTGTACCACATACTGCATTTGTCAGAAAAGCCATGAAGCGACAAATGCAATATGTGGTACTTAGGTAATATGGTCTAAAATGCAAACCTACACACCATCAAATTGACGTAAGAAACGAACGTCATTTTCGGTGAATAAACGTAAGTCTTTGATTCCGTATTTTAACATTGTGATGCGTTCGATACCCATTCCGAAAGCAAAACCTGTATATTCTTTTGAGTCGATTCCACAAAGTTCTAATACGTTCGGGTCAACCATTCCAGAACCTGCAATTTCTACCCATCCTGAATATTTACAGACATTACAGCCTTTTCCTTTGCAGATTAAGCAGGTAATGTCAATTTCGGCAGATGGCTCTGTGAAAGGGAAATACGACGGACGATAACGTACTTTGGTATCTTGTCCGAACATTTCTTTGGCAAAGTGGAAAAGGGTATCCTTTAAATCTTTAAACCCTACATTTTTATCCACATACAAGCCTTCTACTTGGTGGAACAAGCAGTGAGCTCTTGCCGAAATAGCTTCGTTTCTATAGACACGACCTGGCATAATCGCACGTAAAGGAGGCTTTTGATTTTGCATCAAACGAACCTGTACGTTGGAGGTATGCGTACGTAATAAAATATCATCTGCAACTTCGCCTCCTTTTTTCTCAATAAAGAAGGTATCTTGCATTTCACGTGCAGGATGATTTTCTGCGAAATTCAGGGCAGTGAAATTATAAAAATCTGATTCGATTTCGGGGCCGTCAGAAAGGCTAAAGCCCATTTTCTCGAAAATCTCAATAATTCTCGCACGTACAACCGTCAAAGGGTGCACACTACCCAAGGTATTTGGAATAACGGGCAAGGTTAAGTCAAACTCAATGGCAACAGATTTGTCTGTAGCGGCTTCCATGATGGTTTGGAACTCATCAAATTTAGCCTGTGCTACATTTTTTAGCCCATTTAATTCTTGACCAACTGCACGGCGGTCTTCTTGGGGGACTTCTTTAAGGCCATCGAATAATTCACCGATAACACTCTTACGCCCAACATAAGCGACACGGAACGCTTCAAGCTGTTCCTTATTTTCAATCTGATAATCAGCAACTTGCTGCATTATCTCTTTAATTTTCTCTTGCATAAGTACAAAATTACGGGTTTCACCATAAGAGGGCAAAAAAAAAACAAAAATTTACGATGAAACGACTCTAGCAATCGCTAAAACAAGTGCGTTTTCGTCGCTATTTTCTTTCTAGTAGTCGCAACAATAGCAGTTTCTGCCAATAAACCTTTTTTATCATGCAACACTTAGTGCTTATTTACTGTCTAAATCCTTAAATAAACGTCAACGAAACCTCATTAAAATCATGGAAACGCTACTTTATATATTTACGATAACTTCTTTTGGTGTTGGGGTATCTGCCTGTTTTACAGACATCCTTTGCGAAAAAGAAGAACCAAGTCCTGTTATTACGCCGTTTTTTCTTCCCAAATCTGAGCAAGTCTAACAATGGTTTCCACTGCTTTTTCCATATCCTGAACAGACACCCACTCGTGTTTGCCATGGAAAGCATGTTCTCCAGCGAAAATATTCGGACAAGGTAGTCCCATAAATGATAAGCGAGAACCGTCCGTTCCTCCTCTGATACTCATCTGCTTGGCTTCGATACCACTGCGTTGAATGGCTTCTAGGGCATATTCTGTCACAAATGGGTATTGGTCTAGCACCTCTTTCATATTGCGATACTGCTCTTGTACTTCAAAGGTCGCCTTTGAGTTCGGGTAATTCTTCATTACGCTGTCGAGTATCTCTTTAAGGGTTGCTTCGTGTTGTAGTAAACCCGCAACGCTGAAATCTCGGATAATGAATGAAACAGTTGCTTCTTCCACCGCCCCGCTGATTTCAACAGGATGAATGAATCCTTCCATTCCTTCGGTCGTTTCTGGCGAAAGTGTTTCTTTCGGAAGTGCTGCTACTAAATCGGCAGCGATTTTCAAGGCACTTTCCATGCGTCCTTTGGCAAAGCCTGGGTGTTGACTTACCCCCGTGATGTGAATCGTGACACCATCGGCCGAAAACGTTTCATCTTCCAGTGAACCCAAGGTTTCGCCGTCGATGGTATAACCAAAATTAGCTCCTAATTTTTCTAAGTCAACATTGGCTGTTCCTCTTCCGATTTCTTCATCAGGTGTAAAGAGAATCTTAATTTCGCCGTGTATAATTTCTGGATGTGTCGTCAAGTAAAAGGCTGCATCCATAATTTCAGCGACACCTGCTTTATTATCTGCCCCCAACAGGGTTGTACCGCTTGCTGTAATAATATCGTTACCAAGTTGATGAGCAAGGTCTGGATGCTCACTGAGTTTGATTCGCTGTGTGGTATCCTCTGGTAAAACCAAGTCTGCTCCCTGATAGTTCGAGTGAATAATGGGTTTTACATTTGTTCCAGAACAATCGGGTGAGGTATCTACGTGCGAACAAAAACAGATAACAGGCACTGATTTGCTTGAGTTGCTCGGAATGGTCGCATAGACATATCCAAAGTCGTCTAAATGAGCATCTGTAATGCCCATCGCAATTAATTCCTCGACTAATAAACGGCTGAGATTTTTTTGTTTTTCGCTGGAAGGAGAGCTTATTGAATTCGGATTAGACTGTGTATCTATCTGAACATAACGCAAAAAGCGTTCGGTTACGGTATTGAAATAATTAGATAATGCCATAATGATTTATTTAAGCTGTAAATTTCAGCTTTTACCTTGATTTTAAAAAGTAAGTTACACAAAATATCGTGCTAAACCAGACTTGATGGCTGTTTAATTGAGCAGTCTAACTACATACTTAATCCTACTCTTATAGGATTTTTTGGCGAAATTACTGTCTAAAAAAAGGATATAATAATACTTAGAAAAAAGGTGATTATCCTTTCAGTTTTCATCATTATCTTGCATCATTCTTTACGAATTAAGAGAATTGAAATGAATATTGTCGAATGAACTGATCATTGGGTCGCTAACGTAGTCTTGGTTTTATCTTGCCCTCGTTAACTACCAGATGAGAACGTTTTTTTACTTAAAATGGCATTTTCTTGTAAAATTTAAAGTTTTTTTTGAAAGAAAGTCATTTGATTCCGTTTAGTAAACTACTTTTCATTTTTTCTTTTAATTTCGCATCAACGAAATAAATAGATATAAAAACATCGGTTAAGCCAAATAAAGTATAGATTATGTCAGATTTTGCAGAACTCACGTTAGGTGATAAGAAGTTCCAATTTCCGGTGATTACTGGTACGGAACAAGAAAGTGCAATTGATATTGCAAAACTTCGTGACCAAACGGGTTATATCACCATTGATTCTGGTTACAAAAATACGGGAGCAACAAAAAGTGCTATCACATTTTTGGATGGAGAATTAGGAATACTTCGTCACAGAGGCTACTCAATCGAAGAATTAGCAGACAAAGCTTCTTTCTTAGAAGTTGCGTATTTGTTGATTTACGGGGAGTTACCAACTGAAGCAGAATTGGCATCATTCGAAGCAGAACTTAAAAAACACTCGCTTGTAAATGAAGACATGCGTAAGATTTTTGAAGGCTTCCCTGCGGATGCTCACCCGATGATTGTTTTATCATCTTTGGTGAATGCGATGGCTGCTTTCTATACAGATGGCGATGATAACTTAAACATTGTTCGTTTGATGGCTAAATTGCCTAACTTGGCAAGCTGGTCTTACAAAAAAGCAATTGGAGAGCCAGTTAGCTATCCGAAAGATTCATTAGACTATTGTTCTAATTTCTTACAAATGATGTTTGCTAAACCAACAGCAGATTATCAGGTAAGTAATGTGGTTTCAAAAGCATTGAATAAATTATTGATTTTACATGCTGATCACGAACAAAACTGTTCTACTTCAACAGTACGTTTAGTAGGTTCGTCTCAAGCTAGTTTATACGCTTCTATTTCTGCGGGTATCAACGCTCTTTCAGGTCCATTACACGGTGGTGCAAACCAAGAAGTAATTGAGATGTTGGAAGCTATCAAAAACGATGGTGGCGATACAGCTAAATATGTAGCCATGGCGAAAGATAAAAACTCTGGTTTCCGTTTGATGGGATTCGGTCACCGTGTGTATAAAAACTTTGACCCACGTGCAAGAATCATCAAAAAAGCAGCAGACGAAGTATTGGCTGCTCTAGGAATTAATGATCCAGTATTGAAAATTGCTCAGGAATTAGAAGCAGCAGCTTTGAGTGATGAGTATTTCGTAGCTCGTAAGTTATATCCAAACGTAGATTTCTATTCGGGTATTATTTACCGTGCGTTGGGTATTCCTACCAACTTGTTTACGGTGTTGTTCGCTATTGGTCGTCTTCCAGGTTGGATGGCTCAGTGGAAAGAATTGAAAGCTAATAAAGAACCAATCGGTCGTCCTCGTCAGGTATATGTTGGCGAAACAGAACGTCCTTTTGTTGCGATAGCAGACAGAAAATAATTAAGGAAAGATAATTCTTTCATCAAAAGCTCCTAAATGCTGAAATATTCGGCATTTAGGAGCTTTTTTTTGTTTTTAGACAAATGAAATTTACGTTTATATGATTTGATAGAATAGGAGTACAGAAAATTCAAGAGATAATGTTATCTTTGTGAGGTATTTAGGAAAAAAATAGGATTTAATTACAAAATATAAATCCTTGTACTCCAATACATTAAAGGTTTTACGATGAAACAAATGTCATTTTAACTGACAATAACTGTTTGTTTTTCACCCTTTGTAAAACCGTTTTGCTTTATTTACCCTAGCTAACAAATAAAGCATTCTTTTCATCCAATGTCCACATTCATCTGAAATCGAGACTTATTTTCTTTAGTCAAAATACCATCTGTACTCGATTTTTTAAATGATTTTAGCGTCTATGAAAGTACTACAGCATTTTTTATTATTTTTTCTCGCCATTTTATCCTTAGGTGCTAATGCACAGTTAGGAGAGACGTACGTAGGAAAAGCTTCCTATTATGCCGATCGGTTTCATGGAAAGAATACTTCGAGTGGCGAACCTTACGACAGAGAGGAATATACGGCAGCTCATCGTAACTTACCATTCAATACCATTGTTGAACTGAGGAATACGAGAACCCAAAAAGTAGCCGTTGTTAAAATTAATGATAGAGGGCCTTTTGCTCGAAATCGAATGATTGACGTATCTTTTGCGGCGGCTAGAGATTTAGAGTTATTATCCGCAGGAGAGGCAGAGGTCGAAATGAGAGTATTGGAACTAAATAATCCAGAAAATCCTCAGCCTCTATTGTTGACTGACCTAAAGGTAGAGTTTAATACAGATTTTCGTCAACATGCCCCCGTTAAATTTGTCATGCGTGATGGACGAATGTTTTTAGATACCACTGGTACGGCAGAAACGGCTGTGGTAATTCCTAAAAAGTTAATTGAAAACTCCATTGCTGATAGCTTTGTGAAAGCAGATAGCCTTCGTAAAGAACATGAAGAGGGAGATCGTTTAGGTTTTCATCAGCATAAATACATTCGAGTAATTAAAGATGGCGACGGACATTACCGTTTAGATACTTCTATTGCTACTCCACCAACTCCTCAAGAATATTATACAGTAGCTTCTCAAACTCCTAAAGCTGCAGTAAGTAAAGCAAGTACCGTTACTCCAACACAGTCGAATAAGGAGGAACAAGCGTATCAAATCATAGAAGAAAAAGTGACCGTTTCGCCAGTCGCAACTGCTAGTCCAGCTTCTATCAATACCGATGTTTCTGGGTTTCGTCAGCATTCGTACGTGAAAGTATATATGGATGCCGAAGGGCGAGTTCGTATCGATACGACACAAAAAAATGTAGCGTTAGCCGATGCTGGGTACTCTTCTGGAAATAAGAATAATCCAACCAGTTTGAGAAAAACAGAAACTGTTAAATCAGCAGCCGTTTCAACTCCTCAGACAGCTACCAATTCAGTAGTATCGACTCCTTCAACAACCCCAAAAAATCAGGATACATCTGTCCCTCAGCATTCATACTTACAAGTTTATCGTGATAAAGATGGACGAATTAAAGTGATGGATTCATCTCAGAATCCGATTTCTAGCACAGGAGACGGAAAGTAGCGAATGGTTTTTGAAGATGTAGAATAGCGTTAAAAGATT
>JARXAV010000289.1 GCA_029865665.1 Flectobacillus sp.
TTTTTAAAGAAACGAGAGAATGTGGGTAAGAAAAAATAATTTTACCTACAATTGACTGTAAATCAATGAGATAAGTCGTTTTAGTGGGAAGTTTGCCCCAAATTTAAGTGACTCCCCAACCTTCGTAACTTTCCGTGATGGACTTATTATAAATTATCGTGAATACTGGAATCCACAGGCATTTCAGAAAGCAATGAGCGGTGGAAGTTTTGCTGAGTAGTTTACCGTTAAGTAAAAAAGCGTTGATTAATATCAACGCTTTTTTTTATCATTTCTCATCGTTTTCAAGCTTCTACTATGTGCAACTTTACAACATTAAAAATTTGATATATGAAAAAGCAAACAAGTTTTTCTACACAAGGGCAAAGAGCCGATTTAGGTCCTTTACACATACAACGAATGTTGCCAAACCGATATGCTGATGCCGTTGGCCCATTTGTGTTTTTGGATTATGTTGCACCTGCTATTAAAATAACAATCAACAAAAATGGAATGGGTGCTCATCCTCACAGAGGCATCGCAACATTAACTTATATTTTGCAGGGCGAAGTGGAGCATTTTGATAGTGCAGGTAATACAGGCAAAATATATTCAGGTGGAATGCAATGGATGAAAGCAGGGAATGGAATAATCCATGATGAAAATTTTAATTACGACAGCCAAACCGATAGCAAATACATACACGGATTTCAGTTTTGGTTAAACTTGCCAGCCAAAAATAAAGCTGAAAAACCTGAACATATAGCCATTCAAGCCAGTGAAGTACCACAAAAACTAATAGCCGATAATGGCGGATGGCTAAAAGTGGTGGTTGGGAATTATGAAGGGTTAAGTTCTAAAATCCCTAATTATTCAGAGCAATTTTTGTATCATATTCATTTAGAAGCTGGGAAATCTTTTACTGCAAATTTTAAAGATAAAACTGAAGTAGCTGCCTTTTTACCAACTTACAATGCAATTTTAAATGATACAGAATTTCACAAAGGAGATTTTGTAGAATTTGATAGAAATACGGGCGAAATTGAGATTAAGAACACTTCCAATAAAACCATTGACATAATGCTTTTTGGTGGTGAAACTTACACCGAACCCATAATAGCAGAAGGCCCGTTCATAATGAACACCAAAGCAGAAATAGCGGATGCTTATCGAGACTTTTACGCAGGAAAATACGGAAAAATTAAATTAACAAGACAAAATTAACTAAAAAAATGAAATTATTACAAGCAACTACATTGGGCAATTTGTCCTTATCCAACAGTATAGCAATGGCTCCTATGACACGTGCAAGAGGAGAAGGAAATGGGATAGCTAATGATTTAACCGTTTTATACTATACTCAAAGAGCAAGTGCTGGTTTAATTATTACCGAAGGCATCAACATTTCAGAGCAAGGTCTTGGGAGTCCTTTTACGCTCGGAATTTATACCGAAGCTCAGATTGCTGGCTGGAAAAAAGTAACCGATGCTGTTCACCAAAAGGGAGGTAAAATTTTTGCACAACTTTGGCATACGGGCCGTGTTGCCCATTCAGTTGATAAAAATGGCGAATTACCCGTTGCACCTTCGGCAATTGCCATTGAAGGGCAACAACATTTTTCTTCACAAGGACTTAAAGACTACGAAACGCCAAGAGCATTGGATATTTCAGAAGTAAAACAAGTGATTGAAGATTACAAACAAGCTGCCATAAACGCAATTGAAGCAGGTTTTGACGGGGTAGAATTACACGCTGCTACGGGCTATTTGCCCAATCAATTTTTAGCAGAAAGTGCCAACCAACGTACCGATGAATATGGTGGAAATATTGAAAACCGTACTCGTTTTGTTTTGGAAGCTATGCAGATGATGGTTGTAGCCATTGGCGAGGGGAAAGTGGGAATTAAATTATCACCAAGTGTTCCATATAACAGCATTTTGGATAGCGATCCAATAGCGACATACACTTATTTGATAAATGATCTTGATAAATTGCCGTTGGCTTACATACATTTAATGAATGCCTTGTTTCTTCCTGAAGATGGTTTACCTCAATATCCAAGAGATGTAATGGGAACATTAGGTACACTTACCAACCATTTTTTAATTGCAAATGCTGGTTACACTCGTGAAACAGGCGAAAAGGAATTAGAAAAAGGTATTGCTAAAATGATTTCGTATGGTGTGTCGTTTATTGCCAATCCTGATTTACCCAAACGCTTTGAACTAAATGCTCCACTTAGCGAAGCCGACCGTGCTACTTTTTATGGAGGTAATGAAAAAGGTTATACTGATTATCCAAGTTTTGAGTGAAATAATTGATTTAAAATAAATAACAATGATAGCATCAACAAAAGTAGCCTTGATAACAGGTGCAGCAACGGGTATCGGTCGTGCGATTGCCATTCGTTTGGCAAAAGACGGAATTGCAGTTGCTATTAACTATGTCGGGAATTCAAGTCAAGCAGATGAGGTGATTAGTGAAATAAAAGAGGCTGGTGGAAATGCATTGGGCTTTCAAGCTAATGTAAGTGTTGTAGCAGAGATTGTTAAACTTTTTGATGACGTAAATGCAACCTTTGGTGGAATAGATATTGTAGTAGCTAATGCCGGAATTGCTGTGATGGGTATTCCTATTGTTGATGTTACCGAAGCAGATTTCGACCGTATCAATGCTGTAAACCACAAGGGAACCTATTTTGTATTACAACAAGCCGCCAAACATGTTCGAAATGGCGGACGAATTATTCAAATTTCTTCAACAAGTTCTCTTTATCCAGCGGCAGGCCTTGGTATTTACGCACCCAGTAAAGCCGCTGGAAAAGTGATTACCGAAATTTTGGCACAAGAACTTGGTAATCGACAAATATCCGTAAACAGTGTTTTCCCTGGTCCAACCAAAACTCCATTAATGGAAAAGGAGGTCTCAAAAGAAGAATTAGAAAGAATCGGACAAGCCATGAACTTAGGCAGAATGGGAGAACCCGAAGACATTGCAGTTGTGGTCGCATTCTTAGCTAGTCCAGAAGGTGCATGGGTAAATGGACAACAAATAATCGTAAATGGTGGCGGTAGAATTTAACTCTTAATTAACGAATAGAATGGAAATAGGAATAGACAGTTTCGCATCTGGCACCATCCAAACTGCTGCTGATGGAGCAGACATATTGGAAAAACTATTAACCAGAATAGAGTTTGCGGATCAAGCAGGTCTTTCAAGTTTTGGAATTGGTGAACACCATAGGCGAGAGTTCTTTGATTCAGCACCTGCTGTTATTTTGGCTGCTGCTGCTGCCAGAACTAAACAAATAAAATTGACCAGTGCTGTGACTGTTTTGAGTGCAGCTGACCCCGTTCGGGTTTTTCAGGAGTTTGCCACCCTTGACCTGATTTCGAGAGGAAGAACAGAATTAGTCGTCGGACGTGGTTCATTTACCGAATCATTCCCGTTATTTGGATTCAATCTCCAAGATTATGATGCCATTTTCTTAGAGAAGTTGGAGTTATTAATTAAAATTCAAAATAATGAAAACATAAGTTGGTCAGGAAAATTTAGGGCTCCATTACGTAATCAGCCTATTTATCCAAGACCGTTCCAAGATACGTTGCCTTTATGGATTGGTGTTGGGGGTACTCCTGCATCCTTTGTAAGAGCGGGTACATTGGGAATACCGCTGATGGTTGCAATAATTGGAGGCGAAACAAGACGCTTTCGAGGATTGGTAGATATGTATAGAGAAGCAGGAAGAAAAGCAGGACATTCGCCAGAAAAATTAAAAGTAGGTGTCCATTCATTAGGTTATGTAGCCAGTCGCAAAAATAAAGCATTGTCTGATTACTATCCTGGTTATGCCGAAACCTTTACCCGAATGGGAAGAGAAAGAGGCTGGCCACCAATAACCCCAGCTCATTTTGATGCACAAGTAGGTAAAAATGGTGCATTATTAGTTGGCGAACCAACCGAAATAGCAGACAAAATAATGCGTTTTAGCGACGATTTAGGAGGAGTTTCCAGATTTACCTTCCAAATGGACAATGCCGGCTTAACCCATTCACAATTAATGGAATCCATCGAATTGATTGGAAGTAAAGTAATTACCTTAATCAAGAAATAGGATGAACAATAATTCAGGTAAAATTGTCTTGTTAATTGGCGTAATACAAGATCTTCATAAATATTTAAGGATAAAAGAACTCTTGATAATTTTGCAAAATTCCTTCATAGCTCTTTGTAATGGATTTTGTTGTGAGTAAGAGTTTAACCGCTTCACAACCTGTTCTGTGGTAGTTTTACTCAATTTTAGAGATACAATAACCTTTAAAATAAATCCCCAATGCTTTTCAATTAGGGCTGTATTAATGGTATAGTCAGGGATTAGTTTGTAGCCTAATTCAGCATCCTCCTTTTTACTTTTAAACCCTTACAGTTGCTCTAGACCAAGGTCTTTGATTCTGGGAACACAGAAACACCTAATAGTTACATCATTCCAAAGACTACTTCCAGTTGAATGAATGGTACTTTTGATAACAGGATTGTTTAGCGGAACGCCGCCCGAGTACGTATCCACCACAATGACAGTCGAGTAAAACATGGAAAAATGTTCATCAACTACCGTATTTGCCACCAATTCCTTATCAAAGCCAGGGTGTTTGTATTTGTACGAAAAGGTAATATTGATCGAATTCTTTTTGTTCAGAATATTTCGCCCATTGCTGGCAGTATGTAGTTCATCAGGGTCATTTCTGTGAATTTCTGGTAAATCTAAGCAGTTTCTTATCTTATATAATGGCCTCGTTTGCGTCTTTGAGTGGTTGTAATGACAAGTACCAATCACCCGTATTTTGGAGCGTTGAAACTTAGATTCCTCTGGAAATATCACGCATTCTTTCAGCACTAATATTATAACACAAAGCAATGATGGAAGCGAAAAACGTTTCGGGTATTAAGCGTTTTCTCTGATGTCCCAGATGATGTAAAAACGGGGCTATCGTTTCAACATCTGCCAATAAATCCAAAATAGAAACAAACCTTGCAGGGTTAAAATAACTACGGCTTTTAATCTCAATCATAAAAGGTTACAAATTACACTAACAAGGCTTACGGTAGCAAATATGGAGTATTTACGTTGATGTTAACATTCATAAATCCAGTTAACACTTTAGCGGTTTTTTCCTGTTAACAAGCGTTAACGCTAGTTAACAATGCTGTTTACAGGCTGTTAACAAAAGTGTTAACACCTGTAAACGATTGTTAACCAGAATCTTACCTATCTATTTCGCTATTTTTGAAAAACGAAGTGTCTGTTAACGCTTGTTTACAACAACTAGGCATTGATTATAAACCGACTAGCCTATGGAAAGAATCTTTGTAGGGCTACTCTGAAAACACCGTCTTGAGAATAGAGTTTGCGTATTTTTAGACACACTCTTACCCTTACACATAAGAATATTAAGCTAGATTGAAAAGCAGGATGGGATAGAACAAATATTACTAAATGTGTAGGTATTGATTAATTGAAAACATACGTCAAAGTAATGCGTTAACACTAAGACCAACTTTTTTAGCTTGAGGAATAAACTCTTGTTTTAATAGCTCAAATTCCGTCGCATTCCAATACAAAACTTTTTCAAGTACGTAGCCTTGAAAGATGCCTCCTACTTCAAAATTATGTAAAAACTCGTCTAAGCTATTCGGATTTAAGGTATCTACCTTATAATTTTTTAATGCTAACTCTGCCAATATGGAGGGAGCAGACTGTTCATTTTCTAATCGTAACGTCTCCATGATTCGACAGGCGATTATTTCATCTTCACGAATCAAGGTATTTACTAACTCAAGTCTTTTTTGAAAGTAGCGTGCTTTTAACGCACCTTTCAACTGTTCTTGTGCTAGTTCCTGTTATTTTGCTACCTGACTATCTTGCACCACTTTCTCAACTTTAGTTTCGTCTTCTATTTTTGCTTTCTTTTCTTCCAAAAGACTCGGGTTTCTCACTACGGTGTTCAGATACCCTCCTATGTTTTTAATGGAGCCTGATTGTATTTTTTGTAACACATATTCTATTCCGAGTTGAATTTGCTCCATAGGCAGTTCTTCTATCCATTTATTTAGCGTTGCTTTCGTAATTTTAAATTCTTTCGCTTGCAGATATAAATCTTCAATGGGGTTGCTCTCTACCGAAGATATTTGAGGAATATGCACTTCGTCCAATCCTGTGACATTTTCTACATCCTCAACAAGTTGGTACTCTGGCGTACTCGTAGAAATGACGATATTTCCATTACTTGACTTAATAACTTGACGAGTTATCTTTTTAGTCATCCCTGTAAGGTGAACGGGTACGTCTTTTTCTCCTAAATGAAATATTACTTTATCGACGGCTCTTCCTACTTTTTCTTCTTCAAATTTTGAGATAACTAAATCCGTATATTTTTCTAAATCTTTAATTCCTTTCTGAATAATTTTTTGTTTAAAATTTCCATAAAGTGGGTATTCGCTATCTGTGATGGCAAGAATCTCCCTTAATCGAACAAGCAAATATTTTACCTTTCGATTACCTAAATTGTATTGATGTCTAAGAATTAAGTATAGCTTTACCGAGTTCGGATTCTGAATGCTGGCTATGTTTCTAACATCAATCGTTAAATATTCTTTTTGTAATTGAAGAAGATAAGGTTTTAGCTTAGGATTAAACTTTAGACGGATTCGATTTTGTTCGCTTTCTTTGACAGGTTCACTCGTTTCGTCTATTAAGTGAATAGTAGTTCGGTATATCTCTCCGTCTTCTTTTTTCTCATAAATGACAAACTTCTTATTAAAGAGACGTTCGGTTGCTTCTCGGATAGCTTCATAATAGCGACCATCATCACTTAACGAATACAATTTAATGATGTCTTGCGTTCTGATTTCATACTCAATAAAGTCTTCATCATCAGGTAAGACCATTGTAAGCATCGTCATAAAAACTCGAAATTCATTAATATCCATTTTAGAGGTCGTTTCAACAAGTCCCGTTTTACCGCCTTGCATCCTAATAATATATCGATCTTGATATTCTTATTTCTTTCTTCCGGAGCTTTTCTTTGCCAATACTTAATAGTACTATATAAGCAATTTCAATCTTTTTCATTTTTTTAGTTTTTTCAAAACATAAGA
Organism: Flectobacillus sp.; assembly: GCA_029865665.1. Next base: position 7,135 of record JARXAV010000289.1, read on the forward strand.
CTCACCAGGAGCAAGAACAACGATTCTTGAAGGATTCTTTATCAACTTCTTTAACTTTTCTGGATCACCATTAAATGGAGCAAAATCTGGAGAATCAACTGTACCCCAATGTGACAGTAGAAGTGGAGTATTTGGATAAGCATTCGCAATTTCAACTGCTCCAGCGAGTGTAAAATGCCATTCTGAATCTGAAAAGTCAAATAGAATGGCATCGGGTGGGGTCATCGTTAGATGCTCTGGCATTAGTTTGGAATCGCCTTGAGCCCAAATCGTGCCGTCGGGTGTTTCAATCAGGAAACCAGTACAATCTTCCTTTTTAAAGAAACGTTTGGCTACCCCCTTGTAAGCATTTTGCCATTGGTGGTCAGCAGGAGATAATTTCACTTTCACGTTTTTACCTACTTTGAAAGTCTCGCCAATATCGTGTCCGAACGATTTCCATCCTAAGTTTTTCATCAAAGAATCCACATAAACTGTTGAATGAAACGCATTGGTGTTTGGGGCTAAATCCTTGTTGGTAGGAATACTAAAATGGTCATTATCGCTATGACTTATCAGTACAGCATCTAAATGTGGGACATCTTTGGGGGCTATTGGATAGTCAAATAACACAGGCATATCAAAATCTTTTAACAGTGGGTCAACCATCAAAGTTGTACCACGGGCATTAATCAGAAAACCTGCGTTTCCAGTCCATTTCACAATTGTTTGTTTTATTTTTTCAAATGCTTCATTGCCAAAGGGTTGTGGTTTGGGGGCAACTGCTTGGTATTTTTTGCCATGAATATATTCGTAATCTGTAACAGCATCTAACCACATAACGATTTTCTTTTGCGTATTAGTATTCAGTGCAATATGCGTCATGGCAGTTTCTGAAGAAGCTCCATGCCAATGCGAAACATTCGGTAAACATTTGATTATGTCGCCTTTGCGAATAATTTGTTTGACTTTCCCTCTTTCTTGATAATAGCCAATACCATCCGTTACTAATAATATTTGCCCGCCTTCGTGGCTATGCCAAAAGGTTCTTGCTCCTGCTTCAAAGGTAACGTTACCTATTTGCGTATTAAAAATAGTATCGGCTGGCGATAATACATTGATATAAGCCGTTCCAATAAAATAATCGCTGGAGGCTCTATCTCCTTTTGGAAAGAGTTGTAGGGCATCTTGAGCTTTTAATCCAAAACTTAGGTTAAAAGTAAGTCCAAGTAAAATCAATATTGTCTTTTTCATCTTCGTTTTTTTTACAAATTTTGCTCTAAAATCAATCATTTCACTTACCCGTTTTACGGCATCAATTACCAGTTTCACGGATTATCATTAGTTACTAAAAAAGCATTTGTGATTTTTCGTATTTTTGATTCAAAAGCATCAACGAACATGGGAAAAATTGAAAAACTTAGTAGCATTGCACAGTTTAATTCCCAAAGAGGACAAGAAACCTTGCATCCTTTGGTGAGTATATTAGACCAAACCAAATCCTGTCAAATTGTGGCTAAAAGTCAATTTTCGGAACTTTATGTTATTTTTTTAAAAGACTTGAAATGTGAAGAGTTTAAGTATGGACGAAATCACTATGATTATGAAGAACAAACCTTACTTTTTATTTCACCAAATCAAGTATTTGGTATAGAGGCATCTGACGTTAGAATGGTACAACCTACTGGCTGGGCATTAGCTTTTCACCCTGATTTTATTCGAGGGACTTCGTTAGGTAAACGTTTACATGAATACAGATTTTTTTCCTATAATATTAACGAAGCACTACACATTTCGGCACGTGAGCGACAAATTGTTTTGGAATGTTTTAATAAAATAAAAGATGAACTTGAAAGAGGTATCGACCAACATAGTAAAATGCTGATATTAAGTAACATAGAATTGTTTCTCAATTATTGTGTTCGTTTTTTCGACCGTCAATTTATTACTCGTGAAAATATAAACAAGGATGTTTTAGTTAGATTTGAACAACTACTCAATGATTATTTTGAGTCGAATGAGCCACAAATGATAGGTTTACCCACTGTTGTTTATTGTGCAGAAAAGATGAATTTATCAGCTAATTATTTTGGGGATTTAGTGAAGAAAGAAACTGGAAAGTCGGCCTTAGAATACATACAGACCAAAATCATAAATATTGCCAAAGAAAAAATTTTTGACCCAAGCACCTCTATTAGCGAAATAGCTTACCAAATGGGTTATAAATACCCACAACATTTTACCCGATTATTTAAGCAAAAAGTAGGTATAAGTCCAAATGAGTGGCGGGGACAGAATTGATATATAGTCGTTTTTAGACAGAAGAAGCTGTTTACAACTAATCTTCATTAGTATTTTTAATACCTAGTAATGACACCTATCAATCATTTGATAGGTGTGTAAGTACCTCATTGAATCAAAAGGAATATTTCACCATGTAACTTACATGGTGAAATATTTAGCTTACATTTTTATATTTCCAATCCCTTATTTTCTCCTCCAATTCTTCTTGAAACTATATTTTTGTGAGTATTTTAGACAAATACATATAATTCTACAACAGATTTGTATTTTGGCTCAAATGGTGATTATAACCTAATAAGGGACTTGCAACATACTTATTTATATCTGAAAACTTTAAAACGCATAACTTTAAATTCTTCAGTTGCTGGAAATGCTACTGCCGCTGTGGTTGGGTCTTTTTTGAAGCCAAAACCAGCATCACCTCCCATACTTGTAAAAGATTCGTCACCGTTGAGTCTCCGAATTGGTTTCCATATATCCTTATCGAAATAGCCTTCTTCTATCAATTCAATATCTAAAAATGGTAAATCCCGATTAGTTTTTTTTGCTTTGAGTTCAATATTGAAGTGCTTGCCAACAATGATAAATTCATCTTCACCGATATTAATGAGTAGTCCACCTGCTATTCCTGGCTTTGGATCTTTTGATGGAATCCCAACAAAAACCAATGAAAAATCAATAATAGTTTTGCCAATATTTGCTTGAATTGAATAATCACCTAAATCAAAGTTTTGTATAGGTTTATTTTTATCAAGCAGTATTCCCGTCATTTTATTTGTACTTTGATACTTCAAAACAACGTCTTTTACTTTTGACAAAGCCTTATATGCAGGTGTAAACGGATCTTCATCAGGAGTTTGGTCGTCAATTCCAAATGGTGAAAGACCTAAAACATTCTGACTTCCAAGTGCATACATAGTTTCAAAAACTGCTTTCGCATCGTGTCTAATTTCAGCTATAAAAATTGGATTATCACTCCGTCTGTATGTTTCTATGACAGAATTAGCATCAGGAATATAAATATCAGGGGTAATTATATCAATGGCAGGTGCTGCCAATCTCCACAAGTCTAAGGTATGCGGAATAGGTCCACCACTTGGATACTTTCCTGGATAAGATAAATGTGGCTGCTTTATCCAAGCATTAACATACATCGGAATCGGATACTCTGATTTGCCAGCTTCAGTCACTGTCCCTATAAAATGAGCATAATGATATACACTGAATAACTCCTCAGTTAAGAAACTTAAATTTTTCCAGTCGGTGGTTGTAGTATCGCTTTTACCAAATACCTCTTCCCAATTACCTTTTATTTTACTGCCGTTTGCCTTCCAAGCTTTCTCTAATTCGGGTTGTAATTGATTATTTTTCAAATAATTGATAACTTCTAATGGCACTTGCGATTGATATAATTTATCACCCACATAATCACGTGGTGTGTAAAATAATCCAACTTCATTTTCAATTTGAGCCATGATGACCGTTTGCTCCTTTTCGTCAAAATCTCGGATGTGTTTCATCAAAGCTTTGAAGGCATGAGCATCTGCTTTCAACGTTTCATCGCCAAAAGCAGATAGAATTTGAAGGTTCTTTCCATTTTTATCCTTGGCATAAGGATATTTAACAGAATTATGTTTTACCCAACTCGGTACATACGTAGAATAGCCATTTTTCCATGTTCCAAACCATAAAATAACCAGCTTTAGATTTTGCTTCCGCACACCCAAAATCATACTATCAACCAAACTGAAATCAAATTTACCCTCCGTAGGTTCTATCAATTCCCAATAGACAGGTGCAACCACGGTATTGAGGTTTTTCTTTTTCACTTGTTCCCAAATCGGACGCATGTAGTCGGCATTAGACGTAGAAGAATTATGCAATTCGCCACCTAAAATCAAAAAAGGTTTTTCATTCACAATCAATTGTGACGTATCTCCTTTTTTCTGCAAATGAGGTATGGATTCATTTTGTCCATATAGATAGCTACTTATCAATAGGAAAATGCACAGGTATTTTTTCATTAAATTAGTTGTTTGAAATTTTAAGATTACGCATCTAAACAGAAGCAAGTTTCCATAAATTCTGTTTGCGTTCTACCTCAACCTGTTAAATACCTTTGCATATTTCTTAGCATGTTTTGCCAAAATAGCACTAACTGATTTTAGGTTTTCATAATAAACGCAGTGGCTTCCATCGTATAATGGATTGAACCACTTGAATTGGATTAGTTAAAGTTATTAATGCATCTTACAAAAGTAAAATGCAAAATTTCATTCTATTTATCAGGGTTATGCTATTGATTAACAAAAACAATCCATTATAAATGATTATTTGTCTGGCCATTGCCACCCTAAAAAGAGGTTCTCATAACAATTTGCCGAAAATATACGGTTTTAAACTCAATCATAAAAGGTTACAAATTATACAGATGAGGCTTACAGTAGCCTTCTCACTACTTTTACCACTCATAAATCCTGAAAACACGTTGGCGGTTTTTTCCTGATAACGAGTGATAACACCTGATATCAAGTCTGAAAACGACCTGAAATTACTTTTGTTATCAGATGCAATCATTTGATAAACAGAGTATTACTTAGTTATTCGGCTATTTTTAAAAAACGAAGCGTCTGTTATCACTTGTTTCCAGCAAGAAGTCATTGATTATAAACTGACTAGTCTACGGATAGAGTCTTGTAGGGCTGTTCTGAAAGCATCGCCAATCATTTTCATTAGGGCCAAATCTCGATTTTGAATGTCTGGATTATCGACATAATGGGTTTTGAAATTGGCGTGTTCTTGTTCCAAGCGGGCGATACTTACAAATTTTACTCGTTGCTCTTCGGGTGTTGCCTCCTAGCCTTGAAACCATTTTTCATTAAAACTTACCATAAAAATTTCGTCTGGGTCGGCTGCAAAGTGAACAAGACAACGCCCAAATTGCAATAAAGGCTGTTTATTATCTCGTTGATTTTTATACTGATTTAAGCCATGTACTCAGGCGTTTTGTCCTGTCCATAGGTTCTTTAATTCGATGCTAATGATGGCTAATCCGTTGATAAAGATTACCATATCTAGTTCTTCACAGGGATTAGTCATGGGATAGGCGACCTGACGAGTTAGGGAAAATTCGTTTTTTCAAAATTCTCCCGAATCTCTTTTCCGCTTGATGCTAAGTACATTACCCTTTGACTTCAATTGAGTTAATAAGTTGTTCAAACTTCATGTGTAGGATGTTTTTCTAGTTTCGTTTCAATGGCTTGTTTCAATTGTGTCTCGGTTGGTAATATCAATTCATACTTACTGGCAACAATATGTTTTTGATTGTCGGGCAAGCTAAACTTTACGACCGTATCATTTTTATCGGTACACAACAAAATACCAATCGTAGGGTTTTCGTGGGCTAAACGTTCCACTCGGTCATAATAATTGACATACATCTGCAATTGTCCCACGTCTTGATGAGTCAATTTATGTGTTTTGATTTCGATTACTACAAAACATTGCAATAAACGGTTATAGAAAACCAAATCCACAAAAAACTCATCATCTTCCAATAAGATACGTTTTTGTCGAGCCACAAACGAGAAACCGTTACCCATTTCCAGTAAAAAGTCCTGCAAGTGTGTAATGATAGCTTGTTCTAAATCTTTTTCGTAATAACTGCTTTCCCGTTTGAGTCCCAAAAACTCCAAAAACATAGGGTCTTTGATAATCTCTTTCGCTTCCGAAACCTGTTTTTCACCATTTGCAACTGCCAGTACACTTTCTTTGTCATTACTCATTAAAAGTCTTTCGTACAGAAGGCTATTAATTTGGCGTTCGAGTTGTCGAGAAGTCCAGTGATTTTTGATACTTTCTGCAATATAAAAAGCTCTTTTGTCGGTATCTTCTACAGCTAATAATAATTTGTACTGTGTCCAGTTCAATTGCGTCCGCAGTGCGGACGCAATTGGAAAAAACCTATAAAATTTTCGACAACGTTCTAATTGTCTGATACCAAATCCCGAACCAAATTCAGGTTCTAATTGCTTAGAAAGATATTTTATGAGATACTTTCCATACTCAGCACGGTCTTTGCCCTGCTGTTCTTCCTCAAAAATGTACTTACCGATATGCCAATACATGAGTGTACGTTCGTAGTCAACTGCCCGAACAGCTCTTTCTTGTGCTTCTTTAATAACAGCCCTAATTTGGCTAACAAGTGTAGTGTTTATTAATTCCATTGAAGGTTATGTTGGTTTAACTAATATGCCAGATTTGGCAGACAGCATCTGCCAAATCTAAAACGCTTAAATTTCAATCTAAAATAAGCCCAAAATCTCATGAATCAAACCATCACTTTCATTTTAGAGTGTGAGTATGTGAGCTGTAACGTCCTCTACAGTTTATGACGGTAAAATTGGTTGTTAAAACTAATTTCATAACCAATTTCGGTAGCCTCCAAATTGAGACAAGCCTCCGAAACGTGTGGTTTTATTTCTCATACAAAATAACATCACGGTACTTTACGTCAAGGAGACAATCGTCGGCAATCGACCAGATACAAGGAAACTAATTTATTATGAGTAGCAGTATTCATGGCAATTGGTTAAAATGTAGGGAGCGTTAGCATTTAAGATAAATGCCTTCTAATACTAAATTCTCGCAATTTACGATAGAATTTTAAGAATCATGGATTGATTCTGATGAGATAGACTCAATAAGGCTTTTTTGTCAGCGATAATGCTAGTGACAATTTGATTTTAAGAGCTTTTTTTTATTGCTCCCTATAAATGATAGCTAAACGCTATTATAAATCAATACAGAGCAAAAAAAGGGCACTTTAACCCATTGTTAACCCTACTAATAGTATGAGATAAGTAATAGATTGTATAATTTAGGCTAAAATGGTGTTAAAAGTAGGCGGAATTAGTAATGAAAATCAATAAACTAAACTTTTAGTTCACGGCCTCTTTGGTATTTTCTTGTCTTTGATTTTTTTGTTTTTTTTTGTCGTGTATTTTTTCCTTAAAAGCCCCCAACAAATATTTGTCATTTTTTCTTTTTATTTGTTATTATTTGAATGGTTTGTAAAATGTTGATATTTAGATAATTACAGCTTTAAAAGTTGTAAAAAAGTCGGTAATTAGTTGTAAAAAAGTCGGTAATTAGTTGTAAAAAAGTCGGTAATTAGTTGTAAAAAAGTCGGTCAAACGGGGTTTAAAAGTTGTAAAAAAGTCGGTAATTAGTTGTTTTCATTAGTTGTACTTGCTTTTTTTAATACAACTTTATATTTTTGTATAAAATCTTACTATAATATAATGACACAGACCGATACACCTCAAGAAGTAACCCTTTGGCAAAGTAACTTCATTACATCAGCCAAATACGAAATGTCTGCCCTAGAGAAAAATATTATTTATATGGTAATGGCACAAATTCGAAAAGAAGATACCGCAGAAAAAGTGTATCTCGTATCAGCCAAAGAATTAATGCTATTGACAGGCAATGAAGTAAAGTATGCCGACTTTCAGAAAGCCACAGCCAAGCTAATAACACGCTTGTTGCAAGGCACATTAGCCAACGGCAATTTTTTACAAACAACCTTTGTTTCTAGTGCCGAATACCTCAAAGGACAAGGACTAATTGAAATTACTATTTCGCCCAAAATACGTCCTTTTTACATTGATTTAAAACGAGAATTTACCACTTTCCAACTAAATATTGCCCTTAATCTACATACGGTTTATGCCAAACGCTTGTATGAAATTTTTTCCATGTACAAAAACATGAAAGACAAGACCTTTACCATCAACCTACTAGATTTAAAACAACGTCTTTTACTCATAGACGAAAAAACAGGAAGAGACAAATACGAAAAGTTTACCCATTTCAAAAAAGCCGTATTAGATCCAGCAGAACGAGAGATAAACGCCAAATCAGATATATCCTTTAGCTACGTAGCCATTGAAGGAAATAAAGCAGGACGTGGAAGAAAACCCGTTGAGCAATTAGAATTTACCGTAACCTATACCGAGCCAATCGAACGCTATTCGTTTGATGATAATAACCTACCGTTATTTACCCGATTAACCACACAGTTTAACTTACGCAAAGACCAAGCAACTAAAATATTAGAAAACTTTCAACCGATTGAAATCAATAAAATGCTTTATGATATTCACCTCAAAGTCATCAATAAAGAAGTGACAAACATTGGAGCTTATACCGCAAAAGCATTTGGGTTTTAATTTTATTAGTTGTAAAAAAGTCGGTCAAAAACCCCATTACTTAAACGAAACCAGAAAGTACTCACTTTTATTTGGATGGTACTTTCTGGTTTTTTATTTCAACATTGAACCGTTTAGAGAGCATCAATAAAGGCTTGAAATGCCGTTTTCAGCGACTCTATTTCAGTGCTTTTTATCTTTTTAGCCCTATACACCTTTTGGAGTTTGGCATTAAACTCTTCATATCGTTGTGTAACTATCGTGGAAATTGGCGACTCAGAAACTGGTACTGCTGGAGTTGTTAACTCACTAACAATCTGATTGAGTTCTTCCGTTGATTTTAGGGGAGTCGTAATCTCAGCAGCTTTGCCTATCTTTTGAATTTTAGCCTTCTCTACTTTCACATTTCCATTCAAAATATCCTTACGCAAAGTAGGGTCTAACTTGTCTAAACCAAGAGCAAATTCCGCATCTCGACGGATTGTTTTTTCATCCACATTGAAGTACTCACCCAGCTCTTGTGCCGTTGTTTTATTCGTCTTATTTGCCAAATGGACATTTTGCCCATTTGGCAAATCTGTACCAGAAACAGCATCCGAATCAGCAACATTTTCTACAAGATCTCCCAAATGGACATTCTGCCCATTTGGGAGATCTACATCCGTTGAAATGCTCTTTAAATTATCTGTAACCGCTTTTTTCTCGGTATTATACCGTAATCCACGTAAATAAGACGCTTGTTGTGGCGTGATATTTCTACGACTCAATTGAAAGTCAATCATGAAATCACGAACCTCTTTCAACGACTCAAAATTATCAATTTGAATGTTAAAAGGAATCTGTAATTCGGTACAAAGTTGAAAACGATTATGTCCATCTATCAGCACATAAATAGGTTCATCCAAATTACCTTCACGCCCAATCACACGATTATTGGTTTGCCAGATTTTTAGCGGATCCTTACAACCATGTTTCAATAGATTATCCTTCAACGCTAAAAATTCAACGTCTAGGAGGGGAGGTATTAAATCTCTAAGTTCATCTAAGACAATGATATTTTTCTTAATATTCTCCGTAGAACTAAAACTGCTAATCGTATTGGTTTTCATCCCTTCATAAACAGCCTTACTATTTTCAGCCATTTTCTCGGCCAATGTTTTCTTTGCCATTACCTTTATGGTTAATTACGTTTATCGTAAAGATTGTAAATATTCTTCTCCTAAATTTTGATATGAATTCGCAGCCTCTGAATTTTTATTAAAGGCACTAATGGTAAGATGCTCCACCATTGCTTTCTGGAAATCAATCAAATGCTTGATTTCAGATTCAAAGACTTTTAGATTGGAAAACTGTTGACGAATAAGCTCTTTATACTCTCGGTGAATACTGTTATTTTTAACCATCGTAAACACAATTCCATCTAATTCCAAGGCAGGATTTAGTAAAGCTCTCACTTCCGCAATTCGTTCCAATAATACCACCAATCCTTTATAAGCAAGTTGTTCGGGCAATGTGGTGATAAGACAGCTATTGGAAGCCTGCATGGCAGTTATCGTCAAAATATTAAGAGAAGGAGGGCAGTCAATTAGAATAAAATCATAGTCCTTAGCAACCTTATTGATAGCAACCTTTAAGCGAAGTTCGCCACCGATTTTATTACTCAGTTCTTTTTCAGCAGCACTTAACTCAATATCACTAGGAGCAATATCTAGGTTTTCTTGTACATTTTGTATCGCTAAAGGAACTTCTAAATTAAGCAATGAATGAAAAACCTGTGTTTCTCCTACACGGATATTGAGTACCTCACTCAAACTTCCCTGAGGGTCAATATCAATCAGTAATACCTTAAAACCACGATTAGCTAATGCTTCACCCAGATATGCAGTCGTCGTTGTTTTTCCAACGCCACCCTTATGATTGATAATGGAAATAACACGAGCTTTCTCAAAAGCCTCTTGATTAAAGCCATATTTAGTAACTACAGGATACAAATCCAGTAAGTGCTTTTCATTTAAGTTACGAGAACCACCCAACACACCCGAAAGCGTATTCTTAGGTAACTGAGCCTCTCGTTCCAAGGTAGCTATCGAAATAGCAGAACGACGTTTAAGGAATTTCAATAGGGTATCTTGAGTAAGCATATTTTTGTTTATTATTTTAAACAAATTTAGTATAAATGTTTGAAATAATAAACAAAAGCTAAATTTAAATAGGAGGGAAGCTGAGTATATTCTAAAGCTATTAGTACCTATATCGCCCTCAAACAAATAGCACCAGCATCAATAATCTTCCGATAATTTTCATAATTGGCAGAGTTCATTAAAGCATAGTGAAATACTCGGTAAATGGAACTTTCCTTAGCAAGCGTAAGATGATGAAACGTCTCCCGCTATTGGTGGAATGGGATTGTTTTTAAATGGTTCTTATTGTTGAATTTCTGATAAAACACCCTTCAATCATCAATTCCTTCGTTGATGGCAAAGAGGACTCCATTTGCAGACCTGAAATGTACCAAAGGATACTCACAACTTTCTTTTTCTGTCCATCTTCATTTTCTTAGTACTTTTTGAAACGCTCTATCTTACCTTTTGAAATAGCAAATATTTTATTTTGAAGTTCTTTGGTTTTAGTGGGAAGACCAACAACCTTGATAACTATCTAATTATCATAACTCTACAAGGCACTTAGCCAAGTATTGTTAGCAACACTGCTTACAAACAAGGGGAATTGAAAATGACTATCCTTCTTGTAGCAGGAGTTCTGTTGCTAACGGGCTAAAAATTTGTATGTTGATTCGCCATTGACGCCATCATTAATAAGCCATCAAGTTTACTTCGCAAGTTCTGAACCTCAGCTTCTAGCTTCTTATTATCTTCTAATACCTTTGTTTTTTCTTCTTGAGATACATTAAACATTTCCCCTTCTCCAGATATTAACCAGTCGAGATTGACGTGTGGAAACCTTGATTTTACCTTCTGAATGTAGTCAATCTTTGGTGTTATCTGTTTGGGACCAGTGACTGACGCAGTTTGACTTTCCACAGCTCCTATTTCCATATCAAATTTTCGAGCTGATGAATATCCTAAGATCTCAATCAACTGCTTCAATCGAACATTAAATGTTTTCATAAGATTTATTTTTAAAGTATTGAAAAAAAACCGCAAAAATGTTTTTTGTATGGGAAATATCCTTTATTTTTGTGTGTATAGTTGCACTTTGTACGATGTATATACAAAAATACATAGATAATTACACATTTATACTTAAAAATGATAAAGTTTCCACTTAGCAAAGGTATAAGGTGTTATGCCTACCATAAAATCAGTGTTTTCATATAGTTAAATTAGGTTTAGTGGTTTGAATAACCCTAGATGTATCATTTAGGGGTTATTTCTCTCTTTAATCAATCGTTTGGAATGTTCTTCGAGCTTCCTGACTGGCAAACTAACAATTAATACGTTACTCTTTTTAAAATACCCCGTTTTGCGGGGGTGATATACTATTGCCCAATTTTAACGAGTATTCATAAGGTTACAAGTAGATAAATGACTATTGCTCAACTCTTTGGGTTGAGCAATCTTTAA